>NZ_KB291244.1:6595-12436 GCF_000318255.2 Capnocytophaga sp. oral taxon 380 str. F0488 | reverse complement strand
TTTTTCACCAAATTTTCTCTCAGCTCTCTTCCGAACTTCTCCGTTTCCTTCCGAACTCCTCAACCCTTCCCCATTTGCTAATTTTTCCCCGCCTGCCGTGCTACGGCTGCCCGTCGTGCTACGACTGCCTGTGCGACTCGCACCTTTGGCAAAGTTGATTGTTTGGTATCATTGGCATTTCTGGTATTATTGGCATTTACTCCATTTTCTCATTCTCTCATTTGCTAATTTTCTAATTTCCAAGTTTTCTAATTAAAAAGTTCATATTTTTTTGTTATATTTTTTAATGATTTGCAAGAGGTAAGGCAATGCTCCAGTCGACATTGTAATCCTTGTGACTTTAGGTGATTTGATTTTTACATAAAAACCATTTTTGCTATAACCCCAACCCATATCCGTGATTTTAGTAGGGTCAATTTCACGAATCGCATAGAAAATAAAGAAGTACAGTTGCTTGTTGCACAACACAAACGGCGGATTATAGCGAGTGAGAAAGAACAGACTATCCTTTACTTTTAACAGCAAGTCGAAATCACTATCGCTCATTTGTTCTACTAGCATACGCAAAGCTTTTTCTTTGCGTTTTAGCATATAGGTGAAAAGCCAATACAGCAAAAAGGTAATGAGTAAAGAAAGGAGGGTCTCCTCTATTATTTCATCGAGGAACAACAAGTGTAGCACCTCTACACCTTCTTGTATCATCAGCACAAGATAGACAAACAAAGGTGCTGTAAACACCACAATAATAAAACCGGTAACCCACAAGCGGAACTTACGCACCTTTTTCAAATAAGCCTCCCGCTTTTGTGACAGCTGGTGCTGAGGGCGATAAAGTACCAAGCGCTCTTCAAATTCGTTTTTGCGCACCATCGTAAAGTACATAAAAACCAAGAGAAACACTAACGAAGGGACAAAACAGAGAAAATAAACTGTATCCATAATTTTAGGTAAGAGTTAAGGGTTTTATTTTGTTGGTAGATAAAAATGAAATGATAATAGTATCCATCATTTTTCTGTTTAGTTCATAGGTTATTTTTAAGTTCTTATTTGAGCATTAGGATTGTATTTCTCAATAATCTCCCCAAAAATAGGATATACATTCCTATACATCACAATTGAAGTAGATTTTATCGATTTAATACGTACAATTACTCTCCCTCCCCTAGCATAAACAAAACTTACTTCTTTTATTGTTGTAGGATCAATCTCCTCAACGGTAAGAAATACAAATAAGTACAGCTTATCTTTGCAAAGTATAAAAGAAGGAAAGTATTTGAAGAGAAATAATTCTTTTTGTACACTGAGCAATAGCTCAAAATCGCTATCACTCATTTGTTCTAAGAGTGCTTGTTGGTTTTTAATATTTCTTTTTAAAATACGATATATTAAATAAATAGCCAAACACTCTATTGTTATTAGAAAAATTAGAAGAAGAAAAATGATAGGAATACCAGCGTCAAGTAATAGAAAAGCGCATACAACTATTAACGGAAAGCTAACAAACAAGCCTATAACTATGCTCGCTTTTTTGATATATCGCTCTGCCCCTCTGATATATTCCTGTCGTTCGGGGGTAAGAAGTCGAGGGGTATGATAGGCTAAGCGTTTTTCGAAATTGCTTTTGTGCTGCACAATAAGATATACCGAAACAACTACAAGCACGAATATGAGAATAATTATAGTATTCATTGTATGCATACTTTTAATTTTTGATTCACTGTGAGGTTGTATTTTTAAATCCTCAATAATACAACTACGACAAAAAAAGAGGCTTCACCACTGTGGGTAAAGCCTCTTTGTATTATTACATTACAATATTGATAATCCTATTAGGCACTACAATTACCTTTTTAGGGGTGTTGCCTTGTAGCTGTTCTGCGGTTTGAGGATCGGCGAGGATGGCTTGCTCTATCTCTGCCACACTCATACTGGTAGCATAAGCGCGTTTGAAGCGTACTTTGCCGTTGAACGATACGGGATATTCCTTACTGTCCTCTTGCAAATACTTATCCTCGTGTACGGGATAAGGTGCATAAGTGATACTTTCAGTATTTCCGAGCCTTTTCCAGAGCTCTTCGGCGATATGCGGAGCGAAAGGCGCTACCAACACCGCAAGAGGCGCTAAAACGTCTCTATGGTGGCATTTTAGCGATGATAACTCATTCACGCATATCATAAACTGACTCACCGAGGTATTGAATGAGAAATTCTCGATATCTTCATTTACCTTTTTAATCGTTTTATGCAGTGCTTTGAGCATCTCGGGTGTAGGAGCTTCGTTGGTTACTTGCCAGCCGTTATCATTGAAATACAAACGCCATAACTTGCGCAAGAAGTTATACACCCCCGAAATACCTGCTGTGTTCCAAGGTTTGGCTTGTTCCAAAGGTCCTAAGAACATTTCGTAGAGACGCAAGGTATCCGCACCATATTGCTCGCAAATATCATCAGGGTTTACCACGTTGTATTTAGATTTCGACATCTTTTCTACTTCACGACCTGTAATATACTTGCCGTCTTCTTCTAAAATAAATTCCGCGTTAGCAAATTCTTTACGCCACGCTTTGAATTTATCAATATCTAACTCATCGGAAGTATCTTTTAAGAGAGAAACATCAACGTGAATAGGTTGTACTGATTGCCCTTTTACTTGATTTTTAGAAACAAAGGTATTGGTACCTTCTAAGCGATATGCAAAGGCACTCATACCCAATATCATTCCTTGATTGATGAGTTTCTTAAATGGTTCTTCAGTGGGGGCAAAACCGCGGTCTTTGAGGAATTTGTTCCAGAAACGAGAGTACAAGAGGTGCCCTGTGGCGTGTTCGCTACCCCCTACGTAAAGGTCTACGTTTTGCCAATAGTCTACTACGGGTTTGGTAGGGAAGGTTCCACGTGCGTCTTTTTCCATCATATACTCTAACCAATACCAAGAAGAGCCTGCCCAACCTGGCATTGTATTCAATTCTAACGGGAATACAGTTTGGTTATCAATAAGCTCATTGTTCACTACCTTGTGGTTTGCCGTATCCCACGCCCAAGTGGTCGCGTTACCCAATGGTGGATTGCCCTCTTCGGTAGGGAGGTATTTCTCTACTTCGGGTAGGAGAATAGGTAGGTGCTCCTCGCCTATCATCTGTGGCAAGCCATTTTCATAGTATACAGGGAAAGGTTCGCCCCAATAACGCTGACGTGAGAAGACAGCATCGCGAAGGCGGTAATTTACTTTGGCTTTGCCAGCTCCTTTGGATTCTAAGGCGGCTAACACTTTAGCAACGGCTTCGCCAAAGTTAGTGCAACCATTGAGGAAATCCGAATTTTGGTAAGTCATTCCCTCTTTGTCGGTAAAGGCATTCTCTGAAATATCTTTATCGAAGATGTTAATCATTTCTGGCATTCCTTTGGCGCCCTTGAAGTGTTTGGCAAAGGCATAATCGCGGTCGTCGCCAGCAGGCACTGCCATAACAGCCCCCGTACCATAGCTTGCTAATACATAATCGCCTATCCAGATAGGGATTTGCTTGCCAATAAGTGGGTGTACCGCATACGCCCCTGTGAAAGCCCCTGATACAGTTTTGGTGTCTGCCATACGGTCGCGCTCTGAACGTTTGGCAGTAGCTGCGATGTAGGCTTCTACCTCAGCGCGTTGTTCCTCAGTAGTAATTTGCAATACTAAGGGGTGCTCAGGGGCGAGGGTAAGGTAAGTAACGCCAAAGAGGGTGTCGGGGCGAGTGGTGAAGACCTCGACTTTGTGCTCGCCGGAGGCGAGCACAAAGTCGATAGAGGCTCCTACTGATTTTCCTATCCAGTTGCGTTGGCTTTCTTTGATACTCTCACTCCAATCGATGGTATCTAAGCCTTGCAAGAGGCGTTCAGCATAAGCCGTGATGCGCATACTCCATTGGGTCATCTTCTTGCGAATCACAGGATGACCCCCACGCTCGGATACGCCATTCACGATTTCATCGTTGGCGAGTACAGTTCCTAAGGCAGGGCACCAGTTTACTTCGGTTTCTGCCAAATAGGTAAGTCGGTATTTTAGTAAATGACGTTGTTTGCTTTCAGCTGTCATTGCGTGCCATTGGGCAGCAGTGAAGGTTGGGGTATCGTCGTCACAGGCAGCATTTACCTTGCTATTGCCTTCTGTTTCAAAGAGAGCGATAAGCGTTTCGATAGGCTCTGCTTTGTCGGTTGCGTTGTTATACCACGAGTTGAAGAGTTGTATAAATATCCACTGGGTATGACGATAGTAATCGGGGTCGGAGGTCTTTACTTCGCGACTCCAATCAAAAGAAAAGCCCATTTTATCTAATTGTTCGCGGTAACGGGCGATATTCTGTGCCGTAGTGAGGGCTGGGTGTTGCCCTGTTTGGATAGCGTATTGCTCGGCTGGCAGACCGAAGCTATCATAACCTTGGGGGTGCAATACATTAAAGCCTTTGTGACGCTTGTAGCGTGCTACAATATCGCTGGCGATATACCCCAGCGGATGCCCCACGTGTAAGCCTGCCCCTGAGGGGTAAGGAAACATATCGAGCACGTAGTACTTGGGTTTGGTACTGTTATTCTGGGCTTTGAAAGTTTGGTGTTTTGCCCAATATTCTTGCCAAAAGGCTTCTATTTCTTTGTGATTATAAACCATTCGTCGTTAATTTGTCGATTAGCAACTTTGCCAATTATGGTGCAAAGGTATGAAGTAATTAGCAAATGAGCAAATTTAGGGATTGGCAAATGCTGAGAAGTAATAAAATAGAAATCTTTGCCAAGATTATAAAACCTTGACAAAGATGAAGAAAGTTTATGTTTTTCGATTAACTTATGTTTCTAAAAACGTGGGAGTTTTTCAGGGATAATGTGTGCTGTGTCGTACCCTGCAAAGTGTTTTAGGTAGTTTTGCAACGTAGTGCCATTGCCATCGGCAAAGGCATAGCGTCCTTTTTTCTTCAAATATTTTTTTACTGATTGTGCTCCGACTAAGTGAGCAGCGGCTAATATGCCTGACTCGGTAATTTCTATACCGTTAATTTTAGTGCCTACGTATTGCTTGATTTCATTGCGCAAATACCATTTGTTGCGCTGAAGACTGAGGGTAAAAAGTCTTTCTTGTTGTTCGGGGGAATTGAGGAATTGCTGAGCGTCTTTTACTCCGTAGAACTGCAAAGCTGATTTTCCAAATTGATATTTTCCCATATAGCCAAACCTATTCACTATAAAATAATTGCCTCGTGACTCGCGGTAGGCTAAGGCTTCCTTAAAGCCTATAAAACTTTTTCCTACTTGTGGTGGATTTAAGGAAAACAGATTGGGTTCGCTTGTTATTTCTTTTGGCATAGCGGTAACCAAACGAGGTATATCTACTACAAAGCTGGGCGGTACTATGGTAGTTCTCTCTTCATCACTTTTTACAGTAAAACCCAACATAAAAAATACGGCCATCATCACGGCACAATAATACCTCTTTTTTGCATTTTTCATAAAAATTGTTTTCTTTAAGACTTACATCTGTTCTTCAGAAGAAGTACACCTGCTTAAAATTATTTCGGGGGCAAAATTACAAAAAAAATGCCAAATGCAACTATTTTGGGTTATAATTTTATCGATAGTGCTATAAGAGTTCTCGATAACTACCTTCTAAACATTAGTAATTACAAGGGTCGTAGCACGACGAGCGGGAGAATAAATAGAGAATGAGGAAATGAGAGAATGAGGATTCTCAGTTTATTCAACTTTGCCAAAGTTAACTTCCCATTATGCTACGACCCTACATTACCTTCCCTTTTCCATCATACTCCCCCCTACTGCCTATTGCCTAAGGCCTATCACCTCTTCCTCTTTCTTTCG
>NZ_KB291244.1:0-6575 GCF_000318255.2 Capnocytophaga sp. oral taxon 380 str. F0488 | reverse complement strand
CTTCCGAACTTCTCCGTTTCCTTCCGAATCCTCCGATATGTCACTTTTTGTAGCACACACTTTGCCCAAGTTTCAAACTTGGGCAAAGTTGGTTGTTTGGTATTTACCTCATTTTCCACCTGCCCGTCGTGCTACGACTGCCTGTCGCTTCTCCTGCATTTCACAATGCGCAGCCTTGATTTTGTTTAAAATTTGTTTAATTTCTGAGGCACAGCCTCATTCCTCTAGCTCGCATCCCATTTCCTCATTTCCTAATTTGCTAATTTTTTTCCTGCCTGTGTGGCTCACACTGCCCGTGCGGATCGCACCTCATTTTCCCATTTTCTAATTTTCTCATTTCTCTCGTCCGTGCGACTTGCACCCCTTTATTTCCATCTCTATTTTCGTTATAGATATATTTGTCTTATATTTTAATCATAAAACGTTAAAGATTGTTAAATAAGATAGATTTATCGCTATTTTATTTGTAAATGTGAAATAATTTTTCTTACTTTGCCCAAAAATAAAAAACAAATTGTACTATGGAAAACACAGCAAAACTGATTTTTGAAGGGAAAGAATACGAATTTCCTATCGTAGTAGGCACCGAAAACGAAAAAGCGATTAATATCGAAAAATTGCGTGCCCTCACTGGTTTGGTAACCTTGGATTCGGGTTACAAAAACACGGGTTCTTGCAAGAGTGCCATTACCTTTCTCGACGGCGAACGGGGCATCTTGCGCTATCGTGGCTATAACATCGAAGATTTAGCTGCTAAAGCCGAGTTCCTCGAAGTAGCCTATCTTCTTATTTTTGGAGAACTCCCCACTGCCGAACAGTATGACGATTTCAAAAAAACAATTCACAAGTACACCCTTGTTCACGAGGATATGCGCCATATTATGGACGGTTTCCCGCGTTCGGCTCACCCTATGGGGGTATTGGCATCAGCTACCAGTGCGCTCACTGCTTTTAACCCTGTACCGGTAAACGTACATTGTCCTAAAAACGTGTATCAAGCGGTCTGTAAAGCCATTGCCAAAGTAACTATCATCGCTTCTTGGGTGTACCGCAAACGCGAGGGCTTACCGCTGAATTATTACGACAATAGCAAGGGCTATATCGAGAACATTTTGCGCCTCTTCTTCGAAATCCCTACTGAGGAATATAAAATCAACCCTACGGTAGTGAGTGCCCTCAACAAATTGCTCATCCTCCACGGCGACCACGAACAGAACTGCTCTACTTCTACTGTTCGTTTGGTAGGGTCTTCCGAGGCAGGTCTGTTTGCGAGTATTTCCTCTGGAGTTTCAGCCCTTTGGGGTCGTCTCCACGGCGGGGCAAACCAAGCGGTGATTGAGATGCTCGAAGAAATTCATAAAGACGGAGGCGATGTCGATAAGTTTATTAATAAAGCAAAAGACAAAAATGACCCTTTCCGCCTGATGGGCTTTGGGCACCGTGTATACAAAAACTTCGATCCACGGGCTAAAATCATCAAAGTGGCTGCCGATGAGGTGCTCAACGCTTTGGGAATCGACGATCCTATTTTCGGCATTGCCAAACATCTCGAAAAGGTAGCTTTGGAAGATGACTACTTCAAATCGCGCAACCTCTATCCCAATGTCGATTTCTATTCAGGTATTATCTACAAAGCCTTGGGTATGCACTTAGAGATGTTCACCGTGCTCTTTGCTATTGGTCGTCTCCCTGGTTGGATTGCTCAATGGAAGGAAATGCGACAAGGAGGAGAGCCTATCGGTCGTCCACGACAAATATACGTAGGTGCCACCGAAAGACCTTTTGTTGAATTGAATAAAAGATAAAAATGAAAAACATTATCTATACCATTACCGATGAGTCGCCCTATTTAGCTACGCATTCGCTATTGCCCATCATCAAACGCTTTTGCGCCTCTTCGGGTATCAACTTTGAAGCCAAAGATATCTCATTGGCAGGGCGTATTTTAGCCTCTTTCCCCGATTTTCTCACAGCAGAACAACGGGTACCCGATGCTCTTAGCGAATTGGGGGCGTTGGCAACGCGTCCAGAAGCCAATATCATCAAGTTGCCTAATATCAGTGCTTCGATACCTCAACTGAAAGCGGCTATTGCCGAACTGCAATCGCAAGGCTATGCGCTTCCCGATTACCCTGAAAATCCTGCTGATGAAGCCGAAACAGCTATCAAACAGCGGTATGACAAGGTGAAAGGCAGTGCGGTGAACCCTGTCTTGCGCGAGGGTAATTCCGATAGGCGTGCACCTAAATCGGTAAAACAGTACGCTCAAACACACCCGCATTCAATGGGAGCGTGGAGTGCTGAGAGTCTCACGGAAGTCGCTACGATGCAAGCGGGCGATTTCTACCACAACGAGCAATCGGTCACCCTTCAAAAAGCCGATGTGGTGCGCATAGAGTTAATGAGCCCTAAACACGAAGTGCAGGTGCTCAAAGCCGATATTCCTTTGCAAGCGGGCGAAGTGATAGATGCTACTTTTATGAGCAAAGAGGCGCTTTGCAAATTCTATAAAAAAGCCTTTGCCGAAGCGAAAGACAAGGGTGTACTCCTCTCTTTGCACCTGAAAGCTACAATGATGAAGGTTTCCGACCCCATTCTCTTTGGCTATGCTGTAGAGACTTATTTTGCTAATTTGTTCCAAAAACACCCACGCGAACTGAAAGCCTTAGGGGTGAATGCGCGCAATGGTCTTTCGGATATTCTGGCGAAAATAGCACAATTACCTGTTGAAGAACAAGAACCTTTAAAGCACGATATCGAGGGAGCACTTACACGAGCAGCAGCCTTGGCAATGGTGAATTCCGATAGGGGGATTACCAACTTGCATTTCCCTAACGATGTGATTGTAGATGCTTCTATGCCAGCGATGATTCGCAATGGGGGCAAGATGTGGAATGCCAAAGGCGAGGCTCAAGATACTTTGGCGGTACTGCCTGATAGTACTTATGCGCGTATCTACCAAGTGGTGATTGACTTCTGTAAGAAACACGGGGCGTTTAATCCTGCTACGATGGGAAGCGTTGCCAATGTGGGCTTAATGGCGCAAAAAGCTGAAGAATACGGCTCTCACGATAAGACTTTTGAAATCCCTCATAGCGGACGTGTACAGGTGGTAGGCACCGACGGCAAAGTGTACTTATCGCACAAGGTAGAAAAAGGCGATATCTGGCGTATGTGTACTGCGAAAGATGCTGCCATACAAGATTGGGTGAAATTAGCGGTAACACGCGCACGCCTCAGCAAAACGCCAGCGGTCTTTTGGTTGGACGAGCACCGCGCTCACGATGCGCAACTCATCAAAAAAGTAAAACACTATTTGGCTACACACGATACCGAGGGGGTAGATATCCGTATAATGTCGCCCGAAACGGCGATGCTCTTCACCTTAGAGCGCACTCGCAAGGGCAAAGACACCATTTCGGTAACGGGCAATGTGTTGCGCGATTACCTCACCGACTTGTTTCCTATCTTGGAATTGGGTACCAGTGCCAAAGTGCTCTCTATCGTCCCTTTGATGAACGGTGGCGGACTCTTTGAAACGGGTGCAGGGGGCTCGGCACCTAAATTAACCGAACAGTTTCTTGCCGAAAATCATCTTCAATGGGATTCCTTAGGAGAATTTCTCGCCTTAGGAGCTTCATTAGAGCATTTTGCGCAAAAACACAAGAACCCCAAAGCCTCAATCTTAGCCCAAACCCTTGATGAGGCAACGAGTAAGCTGTTGAACAACGATAAATCGCCTCAAGCCAAAGTAGGTACGCTCGACAATCGCGGAAGTCACTTCTATTTGGCGCTCTATTGGGCAGAAGCTTTAGCGACACAAACTCAAGACAGCGCACTTGCCAAAGAGTTTGCTCCTATCGCCAAAGCCCTAAAAGACAACGAAACGACTATCGTGGAAGAACTTACCCAAATACAAGGTGCGCCGGTAGAGTTAGGAGGTTATTACCACCCCGATTTCACCAAAGTAGCAACAGTAATGCAAGGAAGTAAAACACTAAAAAAGATATTATGATTTTTGATATTGAAATGATAAAGAAGGTCTACGCCCAATTTCCTGAGCGCGTAGACAAAGCTCGCCAAGTGGTAGGACGACCCCTTACCCTTGCTGAAAAAATATTGTATACCCACTTATGGGACGGCACTCCTTCACGTGCTTTTGAGCGTGGGAAAGACTATGTAGATTTCGCTCCCGACCGCATCGCTTGTCAAGATGCGACCGCCCAAATGGCACTCTTGCAGTTTATGCAAGCGGGAAAAAGCAAAGTGGCTGTCCCTACCACGGTGCACTGCGACCACCTGATACAAGCCAAAGAAGGCGCTACAACCGACCTGAAAGTAGCTACTGAACAGTCTAAAGAAGTATTCGATTTTCTCTCTTCAGTATCCAACAAATATGGTATTGGCTTCTGGAAACCTGGCGCAGGGATTATTCACCAAATAGTCTTGGAAAACTACGCTTTCCCTGGCGGAATGATGATAGGCACCGATTCGCATACGGTGAATGCTGGAGGATTAGGAATGCTCGCCATTGGCGTAGGCGGGGCTGATGCTGTAGATGTGATGGCAGGAATGCCGTGGGAACTGAAATTTCCTAAGCTCATAGGCGTAAAACTCACGGGTAAACTCAACGGTTGGACTGCTCCAAAAGACGTGATTCTTAAAGTCGCCGATATACTCACCGTAAAAGGGGGTACGGGCGCTATTGTGGAATACTTTGGCGAAGGTGCTAAATCGCTTTCCTGTACGGGGAAGGGTACTATTTGTAATATGGGTGCCGAAATAGGGGCAACCACCTCTACTTTTGGCTATGATGAGGCGATGCGTCGCTATTTGCTCGCTACTGGGCGCGAAGAAGTAGCCCTTGCTGCCGATGCCATTGCGCCTTACCTCACTGCCGACCCTGAAGTATATGCTGACCCTGAAAAGTATTTCGACCAACTCATCGAGATAGACCTTTCTACTTTAGAGCCTTATATCAACGGGCCTTTTACCCCCGATAGAGGCACTCCTGTATCCAAAATGAAGGAGGTAGCCCGTGCCAACGATTGGCCTCTCGAGGTGCAATGGGGGCTCATCGGTTCGTGTACTAACTCGTCTTACGAAGATCTTACCCGCGCGGTTTCGGTGGTAAAACAAGCCTTGGAAAAGAGAATTACCCCTAAAGCTTCCTTTGGTATCAACCCAGGCTCTGAACAAATACGCTATACTACTGAACGCGATGGCATCATAGACATCTTCGAGCAGTTGGGCACTCGTGTATTCACCAACGCTTGTGGTCCCTGCATTGGTCAGTGGGACAGAGAAGGTGCCGAGAAGCAAGAGAAAAATACGATTGTCCATTCTTTCAACCGTAACTTCTCCAAACGTGCTGACGGTAACCCTAATACCCACGCTTTTGTTGCTTCCCCCGAAATCGTTGCGGCTTTGGCTATTGCTGGTAGGTTAGACTTTAACCCTATCACCGATACGTTGCTTAACGACCAAGGTGAAGCGGTAAAACTCACCCCTCCTTATGGCGAAGAGTTGCCCTCTAAAGGTTTTGCGGTTGATGACCCTGGCTATCAGGCTCCCGCCGAAGATGGTAGCAACATCGAGGTCGTGGTATCACCTACTTCCAACCGCCTCCAACTGCTCACGCCTTTCGCTCCTTGGGACGGCAAGAACATCACAGGAGCTAAACTCCTCATCAAAGCGCAAGGAAAATGCACCACCGACCATATTTCGATGGCAGGGGCTTGGTTGCGTTTCCGCGGACATTTGGACAATATTTCCAACAATATGCTCATAGGGGCGGTAAATGCTTTCAACGGTAAAACTAACTCTGTGAAAAACCAACTTATAGGCAAATACGACGAAGTGCCTAAAGTACAGCGCGCCTATAAAGCCGCGGGTATTCCTTCCATAGTAGTAGGCGACCACAACTATGGCGAGGGCTCTTCACGTGAGCACGCTGCTATGGAACCTCGTCATTTGGGCGTACGAGCGGTATTGGTAAAATCGTTTGCGCGCATTCACGAAACCAACCTTAAAAAACAAGGAATGCTCGCCCTTACCTTTGCTAATGAAGCCGATTACGATAAGATTCAAGAAGACGATGTAATCAACTTCCTCGACCTTACCAGCTTTGCGTCTGGCACTCCTTTACACTTAGAATTTGTACATAAAGATGGCAGTAAGGACGTGATTACCTGCAACCATACCTACAACGCCCAGCAAATAGGTTGGTTTAAAGCAGGAAGCGCCCTGAACCAGTTAAAAGTTAAAAGTGAAAGATAAAATGAATAGTGAAAAAGAAGCTGTCCGAAAAAGTCTCAAAATAGTATTTGCGTCGCTACACTTTGCCAAAGTTAATCGCCCGTCGTGCTACGACTGCCTGTGCGACTCGCACCTTTGGCAAAGTTAATATAGCCCTCTTTGTCTTTGGTTCTCCCCCTTTTGAGCCTCTCCGACCCTACCCCGATAGCTTCTTCTTTCCGTCGCTACATTCCCCCTTTGAACGGAAGTCCGCGATAGCGGAGTATGTGAGTAGGGGGATATTTTCCCCTTATTGCCTATGACCTAAGACCTCACAC
>NZ_KB291243.1:0-23331 GCF_000318255.2 Capnocytophaga sp. oral taxon 380 str. F0488 | reverse complement strand
ATTCGGAGACTTCTCCCAAGGAGAGGGGGAATGTGGAGACGGGGAAGATGAAAATAATGTGGTGAAAATGTCTCCCTTCTCACATACCCAGCTGTTGCTGGCTACCTTCAAAGGGGGAATGTAGTGACGGAAAAAGCAAAAAAATGACGAGTGACGAGTGACGAATGGCGAGAGGGCGAATGACTGGAAAGAGAGAATGTAGCGAGAGAAAACAGAAGGGTGAAGGGGGGAATGATAGAGTTTTCTTTTATGTATCTTGTATATTTTACAAAATTCATTATTTTTGCGGTTCGAAGAGTGCGGATAAAATACAAAAAATATTGGCTAAATATATCAACTGTCCGTCGTTAGATGTTACTAAATACAACACCAAAACGAAAGAAGGAATGATACAGTTGGTAGATGATTATACAAAGACTTGTAAATAGAATGTTTTTGGGCAAAAAGTAAAATGTTTTGTAATATTTTAGGGTATAAGTATTGCCGATAACTAAAAAAATAGTATCTTTGCCCTTGTAAATATTATCAGAATAAGCAATAAAAAGGAATACCAATATGGAAATTCAAGGACAAATTATAAAGATTAGCCCTACACAGACCGTAGGACAAAACGGCTTTCAACGCCGTGATGTGGTGATTTCTACTGAGGAACAATACCCCCAGTATATCCCATTTGACTTTGTACAAGAAAAATGTGTACTTCTCGACAACTTTCAGGTAGGGCAATTGGTACGCATCAGTTTCAATATTCGCGGTCGTGAATGGGTAAACCCACAAGGTGAAACTAAATATATTGTGAACTTACAAGGATGGCGTATTGAAAATGCTGAGGTGGCACAAGGAGCCTATCCCCCTCCGCAAGGGCAATATCCACCACAGGGGCAACCAGCTTATCCGCCACAAGGATATGCACAACCACAATATCAGCAAGCGCCTCCGCAATATCAGCAAGCCCCACCACAATACCAACAAACGCCCCCTCAGTATCCGCCACAAGCCCCTCAACAGGCTTTTAGTGCACCAGACCCCGCACAGGGAGCTTCTGCCCCTACTGAGGAAGACGATTTGCCATTCTAAAGAATGATATACTTAACGAACGATAAAACATCTTTTCCTTCCCCCGATACGGCTTCGGAGGAAGGAATTGTTGCTTTAGGAGGGAACCTTACCCCTGAACGACTTATTGAGGCGTATTCGGAGGGTATTTTTCCGTGGTATAACGAAGGAGAGCCGGTAGTCTGGTGGTGTCCTGACCCGCGTTTTGTACTTTTTCGCGAGAAATTGCATATCAGCAAGCATATGCGTAAGATGCTACGCGAAGCACCTTATCGTGTTACTTATAACCGTTGTTTTACTGAGGTGATGCGACAGTGCGCTACTGTTCCGCGTAAAGACCAAGGCGGCACGTGGATTCACCCCGAACTGATAGAAGCCTATACAGGCTTGCATAAAAGAGGGATAGCGCACTCGGTAGAGGTATGGGAAGGAGATGTGCTCATAGGAGGTTTATACGGGCTAAAAATGGGCAAAATCTTTTGTGGGGAGAGTATGTTTAGCAAGCGCAATAATGCGTCAGAATACGGTTTTATCACCTACCTGCAAGCACACCCCGATATAGCATTGGTAGATTGCCAAATATACAGCGAGTATTTAGAGCGTTTGGGAGCAGAGGAAATACCTCGCAAAGAGTTTTTAGCCCTTTTAGGTAAGGCATATGAAGAAAGAGAAAATGAAAAGATAATAACTTAAACTGTATGAATATGAAACCTTTTACATTATTACTATTTACGTTGGCTCTTATGAGCTGGGGTTGTTCAAAGAAAGAGGAGGTTAATGAGAAACCTTGGAAATTGGTATGGGAAGATAATTTCGATAGGGGAGATATTTTCTCGACAGGTGTATGGACAAAAATGAACCGTTGGGGAGACAACTGTTGCAACACAATGAGCAGTGACCCGAATTTGTTTGAGATAAAGGACGGGAAGATGATTCTGTTAGGGGTGACCAATAAAGATTTAAAAAAAGACCCTTCGCCTTACCTTACTGCGGGTGTTTGGACTAAAGAAAAGAAGTTTTTCCAAAAAGGGAAGATAGAAGTACGCTGTAAGTTAGAAGGCACGCAAGGAGCGTGGCCTGCTATATGGTTGGTTACCAAAGATACTAAATGGCCTGAAGAAGGAGGAGAGATAGACCTTATAGAACGCTTAAATTACGACCCTTTTGTGTATCAGACTGTGCATTCGCCGTTTACACATAAAAAGAAAGCAGGACCAAAAAGCTCTACTTCTTTCCCTATTAATCCTGATGACTACAACACTTATGCAGTGGATTTTGAAGGAGATGTGATACGGTTTTACGTAAACGGACTGCCTTCATTTGTCTATTCGCGTATGCCTGGTAAGGAGAGTGAAAAGCAATTCCCGTTTGATTTGCCTTTCTTTTTGATTATTGATATGCAACTGGGAGGTGAATGGGTAGGCGAAGTAAAGCCGTTTGATAAACCCGTGAGAATGTATATTGATTGGGTGCGGTTTTATCAGAGGTAAACGAGGTATAAAAATGATTGTTATAATTACTGGAGCTTCACACACAGGTAAGACTTTTTTAGCTCAAAAGCTATTAGAAAAATATAAATACCCATATCTATCAATAGATCACTTAAAAATGGGATTAATTCGCAGTGGTTATACTAAACTTACCTTAGAAAATGATAAAGCACTTACAGATTATATGTGGCCTATTATTCGTGAAATGATTAAAACAGCCATAGAAAACAAACAAAATCTTATCATTGAAGGAGCATATATTCCTTTTGACTGGGAAAAAGATTTTACAAAAAAATATCTCGATGATATTAAATGTTATTGTCTTGTAATGAGTGAAAACTATATTAAAACCCACTTTAAGGATATAAAGAAATATGCAAATGTCATAGAAAAGCGTTTAGATGATGATTGGTGTACAATCGAAAGTGTTTTAGATGATAATGCACAGTTTTTAGCCCTTGCAAAGAAATACAATACTAATTTTATACTGATTGATGATAGATATAAGGTAAATATCGAGCTATGATGAACTATAAAATTTTTGTTTTGGAGAGTCTTAAAGAAGCAGAGAAACGGTATAGTTATTTGCTAATGGTGCGACGGGCGACTAACAGCAAGTAGCTGAGGGCGCCTACTCCTATGCATATTGCCATTGCAAATACCATTGGGCGCTCGGAGGTGATAGCGAAAAGCGAGAGCACTGCCCCTACTACTGAACCGATACCAAAACGCAACATTCCTGTGAGGGAATTGGCGGTACCCGCTACTTCGGGATACATATCCAAAATGGCGGCATTGGCACTGCTGGATACTACCGATACTAAACCTACAAACATTGAAACTCCTGCCACTGTAGCCCATAATCCCAAATGGAAAATACCACATATCACAAGCCACGCTCCTGCAATGAGTTGGATAGTAAGCCCCAAACGCAAGGATTTTTCTACACCTATTTTGGTGACGAATTTGCCATTGAGTGAGGTTGCCGTCATCATTACAATTACATTGAGAAGGAAAAAATACCCAAAGTGTTGAGGGGCTACCCCAAAGAGTTTGGTGTACACAATAGAGCCCGTGGTGATAAAGCAAAACATTCCTGAATAGGAAAGCGAATTGCAGAAAATATATCCCAATACCTTTTTGTTGCTGAGGAGCTTGCCGTAAATGCGTAAGGTGTTGCCTATTTTCAAAGGAACACGCTTGAACTTAGGAAGCGTTTCAGGGATTTTATAACTCACTAAGAGCGCCGCCAAGAGTCCTAAAACCATCAGCACGTAGAAGATGATATGCCAATGAAACCAGTCGGTGAGGTGACCACCCAGTACGGGGGCGATAAGCGGGGCAATCATTGTGACAATCATAATCATCGACATTTGGCGGGCGAACTCATTTTTAGCGAAAAGGTCGCGCAAGAGGGCACCCGTAACTACCGCCGGCGATGCTCCAAAAAAGCCTTGTACAAAGCGCAGTATATAAAAGTGATGGATATGGTGGATTTGCGTAATCACTAACGACACCAATGCTGAGGTGATAATCCCGATAAGAATGATAGGTTTGCGCCCATAACTATCGGAAAGAGGCCCCCAGAAGAGTTGCCCAAAAGCAAACCCAAGGGTAAAGAGCGCTAAGGTTTGAGAAATCATCTCTTCGGATACGTTCAAATCGTTAGCAATCTTCACAAAGGCAGGGAGGTACATATCGATAGCCAGCGGGGTGAGCATCGATAGGAGTCCCATAATGAGGATAAACAGTAGGTCAGGTTTGGGTTCGTGTTGTTGTTGCATTATCAGTTTCTTGAAATTAGAAAAAAGAAGTGTAGCTTGCACTACAGAATTGAACAAAAAATTTTGAAAAAATAAAAGATAAGACTACGTCTTAGAAATCTTACAAATATAAAAACAAATCGAACAAGCCATAGCACGGCAGACATTTAAATGATTTGTTTAATTTTTCTTCCGAAGGGAGACTCTATTTTTTAGGGTCTTTAATACGTTCTATTTCCTTTATAATTTCTTGGTAGTGTAGATGGTTAATAGATGAAGCAGGTTCTTTGGCGAGAGCTTGTTTGGCAAAAGCCTCAATCATATCCAAATGCTGCAAGGCAAAGAGTCGCACATCGGATACTTGCTGTATGCTCGCAGCTTTACTGTTTTTAGCGTCGGCAGGTGCATTGATGAGCCTATCGATTTGAGAGAGGTACAAGCGTTCGATACCACGGCGATAAGTGTTTTGGCGCGCATCGGGGCTGTTGAGGGGTTTCCATACCGCTTTGAATACATCTTGCAGATATTCGTTTAACGGATAAGGATTTTTGGAGGTGAGCGATTGATTATAAAGGTTGTAGAGGGTTTGCTCTCCTAAAAGTACACTCAAGGTAAGGTTTTGCATACTGATGATGTTCTTATCGGGGGTTGCTCCTGTTTTCTCTACTATTTCCTGAGGATATAACCACAAAGGCGCTTCAAAAAGTTCTTTATCTAAATAGTTTATAGCTTCTTTTACCTTCTCTTTGGGCACTTCTTTATAGACTTCTTTCTCACCGATGATGCCTACATATCTATTGCCAATGTGTTTGAGCACGTGCTTCAAATAGCGGAAATACTGCATATAGGCAGCGGTTTGCATTTCGTCGAGATGTTCGTATTTGTCGTTAGGCTGTTTAGTCCATTCAGGGAGGTGTTGCACGATATAGCGGAGGTTTTTCAATCCGTAGGTATTGGCTTTCATTACGTTGTCCGAAAGGTCTTCAGTTTGTGCGCGAGGGTCTTCATCTTTGCCTTCCCCTCCGAACCACAATCGCGGATTGGCTTTGAGTTTTTGGGTAACCATTTCGGCAAGCGCCTCTTGTTCAGCATACTCGTCTTTGTATTTGTTGCCGTAATAGCGATATCCCCATTCGATTGCCCATTTGTCGTAGATACCTATGCGCGGATAGAGTCCTTTGCTGCTGATATTGTCTTCGGGCTGTGCCACATAGTTAAAACGCGCATAGTCCATAATAGAAGCAGTATGCCCATTGGCTTCAACCCATTTTTTGTCGCGGAGTTTTTCGACAGGCGTTTGACTGCTGGCGCCCATATTGTGGCGCAAACCTAAGCAGTGACCTATTTCGTGAGAGGAGACAAAGCGCACGAGGTCGCCCATTAGTTCCTCGTTGAACTCCATAGTACGAGCGCGTTTATCGACAGCGCCTGCCTGAATCATATACCACTGATTGAGGAGTTTCATCACGTTGTGATACCAGCCCACGTGGCATTCTATAATTTCACCACTGCGAGGGTCGGCGATGTTAGGACCGTAGGCGTTACTTTTTTCGGAAGGGAGGTAGCGAATTACGTTGAAGCGTGCATCTTCTAAACTCATTGAAGGGTCGTTAGGCCAAGGTTTTGCGACAATAGCCTCTTTGAATCCCGCTTGTTCGAAAGCAACATTCCAATCGTTTACACCCAAAATGAGGTATTTTTGCCATTGTTTAGGCGTAGCAGGGTCGATATAGAACACGATTTGCTTTTTGGGGCGTACTAACTGACCGCTGAGATATTTTTTGACGTCTTCTTTGCGAGGTTCTAAGCGGAAACGGTGTATGTAATATTCAGTTTCGGTGCGTTGTTGCTGGTCGCTGAACTTGATGTATCGGGTAGCGAAAAAGCCTACGCGAGGGTCGAAGAGGCGTTTTTGCATAGGTGTTTTGGGCAGGAGCACCATAGAGATATTCAGTTCTAAGGTAATAGCCCCCACCTTGTTTGCCGAAGGAATGGTACTGGGTGAAGCGTTGAACGTTTTGAGGGTATTGACTTCTACGTTGATAGGATAAGGACGTATATCGTCTACAAAAGAACGATCGGTAGCGATAGCGCCTATTTTCATTTGGGTTTTTGTATTCGAAGAGAAAGAGGTAACGCTGTTGTCTTGCTTGAAGAAATCGGTGATGTCAATGAGCTGTGCTTTGGTTTTGGGGTTGCGCCCGATAACGGTGAACGATGCCACCACAGGATTTGCACTCGAATTGGCTAGTGCCACCGAGATATTATCGTCGGTGCCGGCTTCTTGCAGATTTAGAAACGAGCGCAAGAGGAGTGTTTTTTCGCCTTTCTGCTCGAAATAGACGGTTTGTTCATTCACTTTTTCGCCTGCATAGAGTCCGAAGTTATGAGGAGCCGCTTTGAGTCGCGTTACGCATAGGAAATAGCGATTGAGGAGGGAATCGGGGACTTCAAAGTACCATTTATCCTCAATCTTGCGGATCGTAAAGAGTCCGTTGCGCTCAATACCCTTTTTTTTGATGAGTTTAGCGTACTCTTCGGCGCGCTTTTGTTCGGGAGTCTTTTCAGGTTTTTCAGTTGTTTTGGTTTTAGTAGTATCTTTAGTAATAGTATCTTTCACAGCAGGTATTTTCTGCGCGAAAATCATTGTTGTAAATGATAGAAAAAGTATAAGTAAGTGTTTTTTCATTATTAGGTGTCAGGGATTAGACTTGTTAGACACGTCTGATCTGAGAGTATTTGATTTTGGGGTGCAAAAGTAGAAAATAATTAGGAAATTAGCAAATGAGAGAATGAGGAAATGAGAGAATGAGAGAATTAGGAAATGAGAGAATGAGAAAATGAGAAAATTTGGAAATGAGAAAATGAGGAGGTAACTTTTTAGAACATCAACTTTGCCAAAGTTTCAAACTTTGGCAAAGTGTATACCCCTAAAAGTGACACATCTGAGACATCGGAAGGAAACGGAGAAGAACGGAAGAGAGCTGAGAAGAATTTTGATGAAAAAAGGCTATGAGAGGGTGGGGTTAGCTTATAGAGAGCTTATAGGAAGCGGGTGGGGTTAGCTTATAGAGAGCTTATAGGAAGCTTATACGAATCTTGGACGATTGGTATAGAAAGAGTATATAAGTAGTTGATTCATACTGTGATACAACAACGTTAAAAAATGTTTAAAAACGGGGTTTCGAGGCGAAAGAAAGAGAAAAGGCATTAGGCCTTAGGCCATAGGTGCTAGGGGGGAGTATGACGGAAAAGGGAAGTAATGACGAATGAACGAGAGACGAATGACGAGGAGCGAGTGACGAAAAAGGGGGAATGTGGCGACGAAAAAGGGGAATTAGGAAATGAGAGAATTAGAAAATGAGAGAATTGGCAGATGAGAGAATTAGCAAATTAAAAAATTAGTAGATTGGTAAATTTGCTAAATGGAAAATTATTTATACTTTTGCGTCTTGGGAAAAACAAAAGAGAAATCGTATTACTGTATGATTATTGATAAAATAAAAGAGCATATTGCTAAGATAGAAGATTTTAGCGCGAAAACTAAGGAAGAACTTGAACAATTCCGCATTCAGTACCTCGGTAAAAAAGGGGTGCTCAACGACTTTTTTACCGCTTTTAAAGAAGTGCCTAAGGAGGAGAAAAAGACTTTTGGGCAGGTAGTGAATGAGCTCAAACAAAAAGTAGAAGCCAAAGTACAAGAATGGCGCGACCGCTTGGAAGAACACAGTGAAAGCAAAGGTATATACGGCGATTTGAGTCGTCCTGCGACCCCTTCGCCTATCGGGGCACGCCACCCTATTTCGATAGTTAAAAACGAAATTGTGAATATCTTTGCCAATATAGGTTTTAACGTATCGGACGGACCTGAGATAGAAGACGACTGGCATAACTTTACTGCCCTCAATCTTCCTGAATATCACCCTGCTCGTGATATGCAGGACACGTTTTTTATACAAACTAATCCGGATATTCTCTTACGTACCCATACCAGCTCGGTGCAAATACGCTATATGGAGGGACATCAGCCACCTATACGGACGATTTCGCCGGGTAGAGTATTCCGCAACGAAGCTATTTCGGCACGTTCACACTGTTTGTTCCACCAAGTAGAAGGCTTATATATAGATAAAAACGTATCGTTTGCTGACCTGAAACAAACTTTGTTGTACTTTACTAAGGAGATGTTCGGCAAGTCGCGTATACGTTTGCGTCCGTCGTACTTCCCTTTTACCGAGCCGAGTGCTGAGGTAGACATTTATTGGGGACTCAATAACGAGGTGGATTACCGCATTACCAAAGGTACTGGTTGGTTGGAAATTATGGGTTGTGGTATGACTGACCCTAATGTACTTAAAAACTGTGGTTTTGATAGTGAGGTATACAGTGGTTTTGCCTTCGGTATGGGCGTTGAACGCATCGCAATGCTTTTGTACCAAATAGGGGATATACGTATGTTCTATGAGAACGATATGCGTTTCTTAGAACAGTTTAAAAGTGCGCTCTAAGTGCGGATAAAAGATAAAAGATAAAAGGTAAAAGGTAAAAGGTGCGAGCCGCACGGGCGGATAGAAGATAAAAGGTAAAAGGTAAAAGGTAAAAGGTAAAAAGGGCGAGCCAAAGCTAGCGAGGGTTCACAGCTGGATATGTGGAGGCTGATTAATTAGGAAATGGGAAAATGAGGAAATGGGAAAATGAGGAAATGAGGAAATGAGGAAATGAGAAAATGAGGAAATGAGGAAATGAGGAAATGAGAAAATGAGGAAATGAGGAAATGGGGAAATGAGGAAATGGGGAAATGGGGAAATGGGAAAATGGGGAGGTGTGAATCCTTAGGGTACAGGAAAACTTTGCCGAAGTGTGAGAAGCAATATACGAATTGCATAATTTGCAAAGCGCGAATATTTACATATGAATAAACAATGCTAAACCTTAAAAATATATTCTTTGCTTATGAAGGGCAAGACCCTATACTGCAAGACATTTCTTTTGAGCTGGCGCAAGGTGAGCACCTTTCGCTGATGGGAGAAAGTGGTTGTGGCAAGAGCACCTTGCTGAAAGCTATTTATGGTCTTATTGATGTGCAAGAAGGTACTATACACTTCAACAACGAGCGCGTAAGGGGGCCTTCTTGGCAGTTAGTGCCTGGGTTTAAAACGATGAAATACCTTGCACAGGACTTTGGGTTAGGCCCTTATCACACAGTAGCTGAAAATGTAGGGAAGTTTATATCTAACCTCGATTTAACCTATAAAAAAGAGCGCGTAATGGAGTTGCTCACCTTGGTGGGAATGGAACGTTTTGCGCCCCTAAAAGCACTGAATCTCAGCGGTGGTGAGAAACAGCGTGTGGCATTGGCAATGGCATTGGCACAAGAACCTCAATTGTTATTGCTTGACGAACCTTTTAGTCAGGTGGATAATTTTAGAAAGAACGAACTACAACGCACTCTCTTCACCTATTTGAAAGAGCAAAACATTAGCTGTATAGTGGCTACTCACGACGGTAAAGATGCGCTTTCTTACTCCGATAAAACCCTTATTATGCGCGACGGGAAGCTATTGTTTTTTAACAATACGCTTTCGGTTTATTTCCAAAATACCGATTATTACACCGCTTCTTTGTTTGGAGAAGTGAGTTGGCATAACGGCAAACTCTTCAAACCCCAACAGATTATCATTACTGCAACCTCTGATTGGGAAGCTACTGTACAATACTGTTATTTTCAAGGAGCACAATACCTTATAGAAGCTACTTCGGTAGAAGGGAAAGTGTACTTCTACAACGATACCCCCATAGAGAAAGGGGAGAAGGTGTGGTTGAGGATATTGTAGGGGGCTGTATTGTCCTTTTCAAAAATATTTGTACCTTTGCACCATAACAATACTTGCAAAGTATGGAAAAGATTAAAGAATTCTTAAAAAACTCAGGAAAGAAACTAGCTTGGCAATTTGCTTTTGCCATAGTGGCGTGTATTATATTAGTTTGGTGTGTATTGCAACTCTTGCGCATCTATACGGCGCACGGAGAGTACATTACAGTACCTAATTTGAGCAAGAAAACACTTACCGAAGTAGGGGTGATATTAGATAAGCAACAATTGCGTTATGAGGTGTTGGATTCTACTGAATACGACCCTAAATACCCTCCTCTATCGGTAATCAGTCAGACGCCTGAGGCTACCGAGAGAGTAAAGAAGAACCGCAAAATATACCTTAACATCAATCCGTCGGGCTATCATAAAGTAACAGTGCCTAAGGTGATACAAGTAACGCGCCGGAATGCAGTGGCTACCTTGCAATCGGTAGGGCTTGCCATCGGTAGGGTTACTTATGTGAACAATATTGGGAAAGATATGGTATTGGAGATGCAACACGACGGTAAACCCGTACAACCTGGCGATAAGCTTATTAAAACCTCACGTATAGACCTTGTGTGTGGCAACGGCTTAGAGGCTCGGGATACTATCCCTACCGAAATACCTATTGAAGAACTGATGGGGGACTAGTGCGAGCTGCACGGGCAGTCGTAGCACGACGGGCGGTGTGAGCCACACTAGCAAGTGTGAGTCGCACGGGCAAGTGTGAGCAATGCAGACTATTATAAATTTAAACTTTGTTAAGGGGCGTAGCACGCACGCTATTAGAAACTTTGGCAAAGTTTGTGGTGCAAATGTAAGGTAATGCGTGATATAGACGAGATAGAAGATTTAGACGATTTAGAACCAGACGGAGAGGGATCTCCTTCTCTTTACGAGCATTACTCCTTTACGGCGGGCAAAGGGCAAGAACCTTTGCGCGTGGATAAATTCTTGATGAACTTTGTAGAGAACGCCACCCGCAACAAGGTGCAACAGGCAGCCAAGCAGGGTAATATTTTTGTGAATGGCGAGCCCGTAAAGTCTAATCATCGTGTGAAAGCTAACGACGAAGTAAAGGTACTTTTTCCTCACCCTCCTCACGAGGATTTATTGGTGCCCGAGAATATTCCTTTAA
Source organism: Capnocytophaga sp. oral taxon 380 str. F0488 (assembly GCF_000318255.2). Classification (NCBI taxonomy): domain Bacteria; kingdom Pseudomonadati; phylum Bacteroidota; class Flavobacteriia; order Flavobacteriales; family Flavobacteriaceae; genus Capnocytophaga; species Capnocytophaga sp. oral taxon 380. The sequence goes on along the minus strand of NZ_KB291243.1, from coordinate 12,027 downwards.
ACATAGTATACGAAGACGATAGCCTTTTGGTGGTAAATAAACCTGCTGGTATGGTGGTACACCCTGGTCACGGCAACTACAGCGGAACGCTCATCAACGCATTGGTATATCATTTTGAGAACTTGCCTAACAACAGTAGCAATCGTCCTGGGTTGGTACATCGTATCGATAAGGATACTAGTGGACTTTTAGTAGTAGCGAAAACCGAAGAGGCAATGTTACATCTTACTCAACAGTTTTTTAATAAAACTACTCAGCGCGAATATATAGCCCTTGTATGGGGTAATATAGAAGAAGACGAAGGAACGGTGTGTGGTCATATTGGGCGACACTTAAAAGACCGCCTGCAAATGGACGTCTTCCCCGATGGTTCTCACGGTAAAGAGGCAGTAACCCATTACAAGGTGTTAGAGCGTTTTGGTTATGTAACACTCATTTCTTGCAAGTTAGAAACAGGGCGTACGCACCAGATAAGAGTACATTTAAAGCACATAGGGCATACCCTTTTCAACGATGAACGTTATGGGGGCGACAAGATTCTGAAAGGAACAACTTTTGCCAAATACAAGCAGTTTGTAGAGAATTGCTTTGCGGTATTACCTCGCCAAGCCTTGCACGCTAAAACCTTAGGTTTTGAACACCCGATTACTCACAAGTATCTTAGCTTTGATAGTGAACTTCCTAATGATATGCAACAATGTATAGAGAAATGGAGGAATTATAAGAAGTCGATGGTAAGTGATTAGCTATATAGTTTACTCTTTTATTTTTCTATTACATATTTTAGATTGTCAAAGAGTCGTTGGATAAGACGGCGGTCTTTGGTGATGATTTCTGCTGTACCAGAAGTTGCTTTATCAGTTTTAATATACTCTCCATAATTAGTTTTTAGTCCTTCATTAAATTGTACAAGTACTAAATAAACCTCCATTTCTCCTTGTGTAGTTTTTTCTTCTTTTTTACTCATTGAGATGGAAATAACAGTTCCTCGTACTGAGCCATATTCTAAATAAGGGAAATCATCTAATTTTACAACTACTTCTTGTCCTACTTTTACTTTACCTGCTCCTAGGGTAGGTAAAAGCATCTGTCCTAAACTCTTTTCTTGCGTAGGTATTACCGAAAAAACTTCTGTACCTGCAGTTACATATTGGTTTTCTGTCCAAAAGTTAAGAGTTTGTACTTTACCTTTTATAGGAGATTTGATAATATATAGATGTTCCCATTTATTTATTTCTTCCATAAGTTTATTATAGGAGGTAATAATATTAGTTTTTAAATCATTATATTTAATTGCTTTTTGTGTAGTAAGTTCTTTTATGGTATTGGTAGTTTGCTTAGTTTGTTTTTCCATAGAGGCAAAATTTTCTTTATCGGAGGTTATATTATTTTTAGTTTGTAAGAGCGTCATATTCGATTTGTCCATATCGGCTTCAGCAACTGTTTGAGAAGAAAATAATAAGGAGTCTCTGCGGTGTATTTTTTTAGCAAAGATATAGTAGTTTTCATCAATTGCTAATCGTTCTTGAAAAATATGTAACTCTCGTAGTTGTTTTTGATAGATATGCTGTAGATTATTTATCTGTACATCATAAAGTTTTTCAGTTTCATAGAGATATAATTGTTCTACATTGGATAAAAAGTCATAGTATGAGACGGTAAGTTCTCCTAAGGTAATTTTATTAGGTAGCTTCTTCAAAACATCAGTATATTGAGGAGAGGTTAAAAAATCTGACAAATTGTTTTTTATTTTTATGATTGTATCGTAAGAAACCGTGTTTTGGATATAAGCAATAGGCTCATTTTCCTTTACGTCTGACAGGAATTTATCAGAAAATAAGTGTATTTTTCCGGAGCTATTGGCAACTAACTTTATTTCTTTGGCTGTACTATTAATGGTAATTTTTCCTACAATAATATCCGGATATTTCACTATGAAACCAAAGAAAAAGAATGCGACAACTATAAAGATGATGATATAGGAGGTATATCTACCAAATTTATGGGGCATCCTGTCTATAATATCTTGTACTTCCTCAGTACGCTGATGTTTGTAGTATATGTTGGTATCTGTTTCCATTATGTATATTTTAGTTTCTTCTTAATTTATCTGATTTATATTATATAGGGATTACTTTTTTCGAATGCAAAAGTATATAATGACTGTTTAAACTTTAAAAGGGGTTGGAATTACTCTATCTGTAAAGCAATATAAGGCAAGTAAGCCTTGAATTTTGGTTCGATAAACAAAATACTATAGCAGTAATCTAATACATTTTTACAAAAGCAAAATTTCTTTTTCTTAGTTTCATCAAAGTCAGGTGTTATCAAGAAAGTTTTATATAGAGGGATCACTCTGTTATCTATCCTAGCTAATGCCTCAGATAGTATATGATAGCTTTTATCGATTTTTAAGGTTGATTTTAAGTATTGCTTTTGTTTTTGAAATATACTGTTGTATTTTTTCAGAATTGTACTTTTTTCAATAGTAGTTTCTGGAGCTTTATTTATAAGAATATCATCAACACAATACATTATCCAGCAATCTATTAAATATTTGAGAAAGGAAAGATACTCTTCTTTGCTCATCTTTTCTATCTTTCTAAGAGTTATTAGTAGGTTTAATCCTTTTAGGATTTTAAAATTCTCATTTTCCAAGTTATGAAAAGCTTCTTTTGATAGCATTTCAAAGAAAGGAAGTAGTTTTTGGTAGTTTTCTAAAGAATTAAAGCAAGTTTGAGGATAGAAATAGTGTATGTCTATCAATTGTTCATCAGGGAATTTATTTAGTAGTTTTTGAAGCTGAGATTTGTTAAAATCTTCTATTATCAAGTACAAAAAGCCATCAGTTGATGATATAAAATGGTAAGCATTTATAGAGTGAGTTTTAAGAAAGGGGACTATAGCTAAAATGATTTCAGCACATTCTTTTTGATGAAGTACTTTTGAAACTTGTATTACTAGCATTTTCTCAGAAAAAGCAAACTTTTGGAAGTTTAACTCTTGTATAAACTTTCCTCCTGTAGAATCTAAAAGCTCTTTGGTGATAGTTATCAGTTTATCTTTATCTCCCTTTTCAAAAAACTTTTGAGTAGCTATTTGAAGCTCTTCAAAAAAAGTAGGAGCTACCTTCCTTAAAAACTCTGATTTTGTTTTACCAGTACCTCCCCACTGACGGAGCAAACGAAGTTTAAACTCAGCTAAAACATCTATCAAGAGTAATGCTACAAAGAAAATGCGTTTGGTGTCTTTTACTCCCTCTATATCTAATAAGTAAGAAGTGATTTTTGATCTATATTTTTCATCTTCATCTTTTGAGAGAGGAGTACTCCCATTTTCTTTTAGTGCTGTAGTATATTCTTTGAGATGTTTTAAAAAATGATGAGGGTCTAACAAAATAAATCCTTTAGAAATCATATCAATATACACTCCTTTGTTAGAGAGAAAATCTTCATAAAGGGTGTATTCAATGCTTTCTACCGAGAAAATGATAAGTTGTAAAGTAATACCTTTGTAATTGAGAGTTTTAATAATTTTTTGTATTCTCTCAGTAGTAAAGATGATAACATCTACATCCGAATAGATCGTTTCTTTACCTTCAGCATAACTTCCCGTTATAAGGGTAGCGTACTGATGAGAATAATTTTCGGTGATATATTCTTTTACAAGATTAATAATTTTTGGATTCATAAATGTTAGTTTTAAAAACAAAAGCTATCATTTTTCTTGATAGCTTTTGTAGTGTTTTACTTTAAATTATTATTTGCCTAAATAGTCTTTTAAGAATTCGTAATAATCCCTGTACTTCTTATCAATAACACCCATTTTTTGAAATACACAAAACTGTTTCTGTAAAAAATCCATAGGATAAGCTGTATTAATTGATTTTTCCAATAAATCAGTAAGTACTTCTTTAGCTTTTCTCTCGTCCAAATATCTCTCTATAGTGTAATTAATACTGAGAGGAAAAATCACTTTCCTCTCAGTATAAAAAATAGAAATACCATTCACATTCTTAGTCTCTTTACTCCCAAAATCAAAAGCTTTTTCCTCATTCTCAGCAAGTGTTTTTATTTCCTGAATGATGAGGTTAATTTTTCTTTTAGAGACTTTGTGTTCTCTTAAAGTCTTCTCAAGCATTTGTAAAGATTTCTCAAAATAACCAAACATAGAGACAATACAAATATCTTTCTCTATATTTTGCATAATAATATCGAAATATTGTGTGTTGTAAAAGCGAGCTCCTATTCCAAAGTTTTCGCAGTCGTAAACACTTTCTTGGGCTTGAGAGAAAATAGGAATTGAGAAAAAGAACACTCCTATACTGATAATTACTTTCCTATACTGCATTTACCTAAATAATCTTTTAAAAAAGCTCGATAATCCTTAAAGCTCCTATCAATGGTACCATACCCTTCTATCAAAGTATCTGCTCTTTGATAAAAGCAGAAATTATCTTCCAAATAGCTAACGGCACACTTACAATTAAAATTCTTCTCCAACAAGTCTTCTATCACTTCTTTTGCTTTTTCTTTACTTAAATACTTCTCTATAACTCGATTCAAAGAAATTTTAACCGTTAGAGGATCTACTTGTGTGAAATTAGTAAAATCAAAATGATTGAAAATAGATATTAACTCCGAGTTTTGAGGTTCCATTAAACCATACTCTTGAAGTTTTTTACCAGACCATCCAGTCATTTTTCTAATTTGCTTAATAATCTGTTCTCTTTCCTTCTGAGCTACACCATAACTCTCCAACTGACTATTAAGCACTTCTAATGATTTATCAAAATAACCATATACCGAATATATCTCAAAGTCTTTTTTAATAGTTCTGAGCCTTATAGTCAATTGTTGCCCTGTGTACGTCTGTCCTACTCTGAAATTTTCACAATCAAAAGGGTGCTCTTGTGCAAATAAAGAGATAGAAAACAACAATAAATACAAAAAGATTACTAATTTCCTATACTGCATTTACCTAAATAGTCTTTTAAAAAAGCTTCATAATTCTTAAAACTCTTATCAATGGTACCATACCCTTCTATCACAGCTCCTTTTCGTTGATAAATACAAAAAGTATTATCTAAAAACGATACTCCGCAACTACTGTTAGCCTCTTCTGCTAAAAGAGCTTCTATCACTTTTTTGGCTTGCTTCTCACTTAGGTACTTTTCTATAACCTGAGTTAAAGGTAATATGGAAGTCAAAGGGTCAAAAGTTGTGATATTAGTAATGTCAGTATTACTGTATATAGAAATAAGTTCAGCATTTTTAGTTGGGGTACGGTCTACTTCTAAAACTTTTTCTCCATCCCAATGACTCATTTCTTTTATCTGGTTAATAATTTTCTTTCTTTTTGCAGAAGATACCCCATAACCTTTTAATTGAAAATTTAGCACAGCTAACGATTTATCAAAATAACCAAATTGCGAATAAATCACAAAATTCTTTTTGATAGTTCTTAGCCTTATATTCAAATGTTGTTCTGTATATCTTGGTCCTATTCTATTTTCACAATCAACAGAACTTTTGTCTTGTGAAAATGAAGAGATAGAGAACAACAAAAAAGACATAAAAATTACTAATTTCCTATACCACATCCTTTCCACCAATCTTCATTATTTCTGTATTTCCTTGTTTTTTTATCATCCTGCATCCCCTCAATCTCCACTAAATTTTTAAACATAGTAGGATCATAGTTAACATTCCTCATTCCCCCGGTAGCTAATGGATCGGCTAAAGTGATTTGATTAGTACTTGGATCATACCCTACAATCACCACTGCGTGTCCATTGTTAGACCCTTCAGAGGAATAATTCATCAAAATAGGGTGCTCTTTGCTAAGTGAATTTTTTATTTGCTCTAAGTTCCCATATTCAAGAAGATTATTCTTGAAAAAAGTATCACATATACGATACATTTCAACATCTGTAATACCTAAAGGTTCTCTTCTATTAGGGTCAAAATAGAATTGACGAATAGCCTTTTCTTTACTATCTATCCCTATTGATTCTGCAAAATCACTTTTGTTTATTCCTTTTTTGTCTCCTCCATAAAATTTAGAGAGAAATTCAAAAGCAAGCATTCCACATTCCCCTGTACTTCCTACTTGTGGGCACATACCAGGTAAGTTCTTCAATTTTAGTGGAGGACCTGGTTCTGGAGGGGTTTCTTCGGGGGTATAACCTCCGCCGGCACCACCATAATTATCATAATCCTCATAGCCAGGACTAAAATCGTTAGGGAATAAGCCTCCCCCTCCTCCGATAGGAGAGCCATATACAGTGACCTCGTCTAAATCGTGGATATAATCGAACCATCCACCTCCTACACAACTTTGAGCCTCTTGCTCTTTGAGAGCTTCCATCTCTTCCTCTAATTGAGAAAAAGATAATGTTTGAATACTTTTCATTTTATTTGAAATTTTATGGAAAACACCGCAAAGGTAACTCATAAAAAAGTAACCACCAAATATTTTGCATATTTAAAATATTCAATACTTTTATCTTCAGAATAAAACTAATGAATATATGAAGTTTAAAACCTTCCCTATTGATAGACAAATGAATATGATGGACTGCGGAGTAGCCTGCTTGAAAATGATTTGCAAATACTACTCTCTTCAGTTGTGTGAGTCCTCAACGTAACCAATCCGCAAAGCCGACCAAATAGTGGTAATGCAAGACGGAACTGTGGTAGAAATAGGCAATCACGAAGTATTAATGCAATTAGGAGGACGTTACAGTCAGCTTGTAAAATCACAATTAGACATCAATACATAACTTATTCCTCACTAGTTTCATCTGCCTGTATAACTCTCTCTTGTCTCCTGTATTACAACTACGAAGAAAATAATAAAAACAGCGGTATGAATGCTTTATTCATACCGCTGTTTGTTTTGTTAGTATATAATTGTTACTTGTTACTTAGGCTAAACAGATAACGTACTCCTGCAAAGGCTTGTACGCCTTGTGAAGGATAATACAACCATTTTTTATAGTGCTCACTGGTGAGGTTGTTGGCTTTTAAGAATACTTGCCAATGTTTGTTGAAAGTGTAATCGGCGTGGAAATTGATATCAAAATAACCTTCCAAAGAGAGCTTATCAGGAATAGGATTTGCAACAGTTACGTAATCGAGGTCGTAACGTTTTCCTATATAAAAGAAGTCGAATCCAGCAAATAGATTGGGTAATATTCTAAAATCAGTGAAGAGAGATACTCGTGTGCTGGGCAAGTTCCAAGCGGTTTTATTTTTCTGTACACGGGCGTTATAGTTATTATATCTTCCTTCAAAGGTAAAAGAGAAAACATCTTTTATATTTCCTCCGATAGAAGCTAAAAGCTCCATATCGTTTACTTCGTCGTACACTAACTTAAAAGAGTTGTTATATTGATAAGGCAATATTTCGGTGGCGATAGTAGGTGTCTCGGAATTGGTAGTAAACAGAGGCATCTCTTTGTATTGGCGATAGCTTCCTTGTATGCGATAAAGCAAATCGGAAGTTACTTTTCCTTTAAGGGCTACAAAAGCATCGGCTTGCACATTGGTAGGCTTAATTTCCTGCATAGGTGAGAGAAAAGGATTCTCTTTGGTGAGTTTCTCTACTGTGTTTTGTTGCATAATACCGCGTATACCTGCGTGCAAAATAGCATCGGCAGTTAGCGGATAAGAAGCCTCTACATCGGGATAAGCTTTAAACTTGCTTTCATCGGACTGGTTCGCATCTACATACATCAAAGCAACGCCTAATTTTAAATCCAAATTCTCAATAGACAAATGATAAGAAGGATTTACCCCAAAGAGCGTCCAACGATTGTTAAGCTCGTTTACTGAGTTATTTTGACGGGTAAAACTACCATTGTAATAATCGAGAATTACATTGGTACGAACTTTTTGGTCATCGGTAAGAGGAATTTCGAAGGTGGGTTGTGCTTTTACATTCAATTCTTTACTATCGAAATGGTCGTAGAGCCCACGTACGCTGAAATCAAGTCCTTTAAAGTAAGGATTAGACCATTGGAGGTAACCTCCTACACCATAATCGAAATAGGTTTGGTGTACGTCATCTACTTTCCCAATCAACTGTTGTCTTGTATAAGAAGCGGGACGAATGCCATACCAGTTGTGCAAACGGCGACCTATATCGGCAGTGAGCCCCCAGAGAACATCTTGGTTCTGAAAATCATAACGCAACTCAGCCGATGAGAGCGCATAATAGGTATCGGTGTATACCTCGTCCATATCATCATTGGCTGAGATGTGATTCAGTAAGAAAGAAGCGTTACTGTTATCAGTTACAGGGAGAGTGATATTGGCATCGGCATAAAAGGTATTGAGCATACCGAAACCTCCACCGAAATAAGAATCTAAATAGTCTTCGCGAATGACTTTTGGTTTCACCGAAGCTGCTTTGCCTTTTTCGGGAACAAAAGTAGAGGCTACCGGTACCGAATAGATGGTATAGTTGATTTGCTTTTTCTTAACGGTAAGCGAATCTTTTACGTTTGCATCTTCACGCTTTTTGTCGGCGTCGGCAATCGTAGGAGCATATGATTTTACCACATCTACCACTTTAGTAGAGAGGCTGTCTTTACGGCTTTGAGCGACTGCCATTGTTGAGGCAGAGAACAAAAGCATTGTTAGAATATATGTGATGTGTTTGTTCATTTGTTTAGAAATTAGGGTTTAGGAGGGAGATTCAACTTTGCCAAAGGTGCGAACCGCACAGGCAAACTTTGGCAAAGTGTATACCACAATATTAACCATTATTTTACTGATGAATTACTTTTAGCGGCTTCGGCTTTTACTACTGCGAGTTCTTTTTTGGCTTCGGCTACTATTTCAGGAAACTCTTTAAAGTTTTTAATTACACTTTCTAAGACGTAAGAGGCTTGATAAGCGTCTTTGAGTCCGTAGAAGTTTTTAGCCATTACGATAAGGCTCTTAGCAGCGAACTCTTTGTGTCCGCCATAGTCTTTAGCAATCTTTTGAACTACGTCATTAGAGGCTTTGTAGTTACCGTCTTTATTCTTAAAATAAGCATCGTAATACAAGGCTTCGGCAGCGAGGCTACCCGTAGCGGTTTTCTGTACCTCTTGGTAATATTTGCGAGCTTGGGTTTCATTTCCTGCTTGACTATAAGCACGAGCCAACACTATATAAGCATCGTTCTTGATACGTGTATCGATAGATTTTTCTTCTAATACCTTATTGGCATATTCAATAGCTTTATCGTACAGTTTTTCGTTATAGCACACGCGCATTAGGTTGCTTTGTGCATAAGTTTTGTTCTGTGCGATAGTAGCGGTTCGTTCGAGGTCTTCGAGATAAGGTTTAGCTTTTAGGTAGCTACCTGCTTCAAGAAGGATTTGACACACACGAGTGAGCGATTGCTCGCCGTATTCATTAGAACCGCTTTTGGTTACATTTTCGTAATGTGTAAGTGCTTTAGCCTTTTGTCCACTATTGAAATACATTTGTCCTAAGTAAAACTCGGCATTGGTGCGACGCATACCATTAGGGAACTCTTTAAGGTATTTTTCAAAACCTGAAATAGCCTCTTTGGTATTGTTTTGCATATATTGTCGTTCGGCAGCTTCATAAGTAGCTCCTTCGAGTTCGAGGTCGGTTACCTCTACATATCCTAATCCTTTAGCCCACGATGCGTATTCGTTTACGTTACCCATATCTACATAGATGAGTTTTGCGGAAGCTACCGCTTGTGAGGCTTCATTGGTATTAGGATAGTCTTTTGCAATAGTTTGGAAAAGCGTTAAGGCTTTTTGGTTTTCGTTCCTATTATAATATACTAAACCTTCGCGGAGCATTGCACGAGGTACGAGCACATTGCCTTTATACTCTTTGGCGAGTTGCTGATAGTACTGTAATCCTTTTTGGGTATTTCCTTTGGTTACATAAGCATTTCCTAATTCAAACAAAGCGTTAGGGCGCAGATTAGAGCTTTTGTAGTTCTTAACGAAACGCTCTAAGTCTTCAATTTTGCTATTGAGGCGGTCTACGAACCCATAACTAATAGCCTTTTGGTAGGCGGCATAATCTTGGTCAGAAGATTTAGCTTCGATGAGTTTGTTATACCCTTCCATTGCAGGCCAGTATTTACCTGTTACGAAGTAAGAATCGGCGAGACGGAGTATAGCGTCGTGCTTCCAACTACTGTTCTTAGGGTTTTGTTTGAGGTACTTCTCGAAATTAGCGATAGCACCTGCATAGTTTTTTTGATTGAAATTAGCATAAGCTAAACCGTAGAAGCCTTTGGCATACTCTTCGGTTTTAGGTGCTGATGAATTATGGAGAAACTGAGTAAAATAGGATTCGGCACCTTTGTAATCTTTCAGCTGATAAGCAGTTTCACCAGCCCAATAGGTAGCACGAGCGGCAAGCGCAGAATTACCACCGATGGCTTTCTGCAAATATTTTAACGCCTCGTTGTATTGCAATTCATTAAAAAGCTCTAACCCGCGATAGAAGGCTACTTTTTTATAGGTTTCTTTGTCCTTAGGGTCGTTAGACTTTTCGAGCAGACTGATAGCGGCTTGATAGTTACCAGATGAAATATAAGAGTCGACTAAGAGCGACTGTATTTCGTCTTTATGGTCGTTAGGATAAGCCGAAGCGTATGCTTGTAGCACATTGGGGACACTCTCGTAAGGGTTACCGATTTCATAACTGAGGCGGGCGTAGTTCAGATGAGCATCTTTTTTAATTTGCTTATCGAAATCCATTTGAGAGGCATTGCGGAAAGCGTTGAGTGCTTCTTGCTTTTGGTTGGTTTTCAAATAGCATTCGGCTAAATGATAATACGCATTTTGAGCGACGCTATCGTTTCCACCTACGATTTTGTTGAACTGCTCGATAGCTGCTTTATAGTCGTTATTTTTGTAATAAGCGTACCCCATATAGTAATAATCGGTATTGGAGAACCTACCTTTTTTACCTTTATAGTTTTGTAAGTAAGGGATTGCTTCTTTGTATTTCTTGAGGTTGAAGTAGCTTTCGCCTATAATCTTATTGAGCTCAGATACTTCTTGAGCATTTTTGGTTTTAGCGAGCTGTTTCTGTCCTTCGGTGATAGCTTCTTGATAAAGAGCTTGTTTGAAGTACATATTGGCTTGGAAGTAAGACACGTTTTTGGTGAGTGAAGCATCTTCTTCTTGTACCTCGCGGAAGTAGCTTTCAGCCTTAGAGTAATCGTCTTTATCATAAGCGATATATCCTAAGTAATACTTGGCATTGGCACCGTATTCTTTGGTGTTTTGCACCGACTCGAAATAAGGTTTAGACTCGGCTTGTTTGCCGGTTTGGAAGAGGCAAAAACCTTTTTGGAAGTTGTATTTAGCTTTATCGCTACTGCTTATGCTTTGGTCGTCGATAGCTTCGTACCAAGCGAGCGCATCTTCGTAGTTGCCCTGCTGATAATAGATGTTAGCCATTTGCAAATAGGCTTCGGAGCTCAGAGGAGAGTCGGGGTGATTGACGATAAAGTTATTCACCAGCGCATCGGCTCCGTCTTGATTGAGGATAGCGGCAATAGTGGCTACGTAGTATTCACTTTGGGTTTGGATAGCTCTATCGGGATTGGAGGTTTGTTCTTTTCGGAACAAGTTCTGGGCAGGCTGATAGAGCTTGCGATTGTAGAGTTCCACTGCCTTTCGGTATTGGCTTTGTGGATGGGTAATCATTTCAGTTTCTTGTGCCCATAACAGAGGGCTAAACGCCATCAGTGAGAGCACTGAAAAAAGTGTTTTTTTCATAATGTTTTAATAATTAGATGTTAGGATATGAGGAATAGATGGGGCAAAGATAAGAAATAATTATGAAATACGAATAAAAAGGGGAGAAATATTTGTGTGAAGGGGAAGCAGGCCTTAGGCAATAGGAGGGGGAAGCGACAAGCGGGAGGAGAATTAGAAAATGAGAGAATTAGGAAATGAGAAAATTAGAGAATTAGGAAATGAGGAAATAGGGATTGTTTGTCACGTCCTAAAAAAGGTTGTCATAATTA
>NZ_KB291242.1:60816-73369 GCF_000318255.2 Capnocytophaga sp. oral taxon 380 str. F0488 | reverse complement strand
CCGAAGGGGGACAAGCTGGAAAAAGGTGACAAACCTCCCTCCTATCACATACTCCGTTCTCGCGGGGTACATACCCAGCTATTGCTGGCTACCTCGGAGAGGGAAAAGGTAGTGACGGAAAAGGGAAGAAATGACGAGGGACGATTGACGAAGGGAATATGAGAGCATAGCGTGACTGGTAATTTAATTAGCCTATTTGAAAATTAGAGAATTAGGAGATGTGTTTGTGAGTTCTGCTAAAAATATGTACTTTTGCCCCCTAAAAACATCAGAATAATGACTACCGCTATCTACAAACACTTCTTTTGGGGTTTTCTCTTTTTAAGCCAGTTTATCTTTGCACAAAAGGGATTGGAGGCGCTTATCATCAGTGATGGGGTACTGCTGAAATGCGACAACAGTAAGTTGCCCCGCGATGGAAGCATCGAACTGCCTCGCACTGTAAACAGAATTGCCAAAGAAGCCTTTAAAGATTGTCTTCCACTGAAATCTATCAGCATTGCGGGAACGGTAACTACTATTGAAGAGGGGGCTTTCTCGGGCTGTACTAACCTTACGAAAGTGGAAATATTGCCTAATTCGGTAACCTACATAGGAGCTCGTGCTTTTGCGAATTGTACTAAACTGTTGATAATATATCTGCCTAATTCGGTTACTAATATAGGGGAAGAAGCGTTTAGAGGATGTTCTTCACTGAAAAAAATAGAGATTCCGGAAAACGTGAGCGAGTTGGGCAATCGGGCTTTTATGGATTGTTGGGGCTTGCAACAGGTGAATTTTCTCGGCGAAAAACTATCGGTGATTTCTTCACAACTCTTCTACCAATGCAAGCAGTTACAGAAGGCGGTGCTCCCTGAAAGCGTGAAAAATATAAGAAGTAGTGCTTTTGCATACTGTGAAAACCTCTCTTCGGTAACATTTCCTAAGCAATTGGAGAGTATAGGTGATGATGCTTTTGAGTATTGCAGACGATTGATAAGCATTGATATCCCTGATAGTGTAGTGTTTGTAGGAGCAAGTGCTTTCAACAGTTGTAGCAGTTTGATGAAGGTGAAACTGCCTTATGGGTTGCGCCATATCCTAAACGATACTTTTTTGGACTGTACGAGTCTTACTGCTGTTGTGATTCCGGATACGGTAGAGAAAATCAATATACAGGCTTTTAAGAATTGTAGTTCGCTAGTGCGGGTGCAGATGCCTTTGGCACTTACCAATATTTATTACGCGGCTTTCTACGGCTGTAAGAGTTTGCAATACATTGATTTGCCTGATGAGGTAAAATATATAGGGGGTTTTGCTTTCGGTGAATGCCAGAATATACAAACGGTAGAACTACCCAAAGCGGTAACCGTAATTGCTTCGAAGGTATTTTACAACTGCACGAACCTCACAGAGGTAAAACTATCGAAGTTTACGACTTCAATAGGGGTGCAGGCGTTTTACGGTTGCGCGAATTTAAAAGAGCTGAATTTGCCGAACACCATAGAAAAGATAGATTTAGGAGCCTTTGAGAATAGTGGACTTATGGAATTACACAGTAAAGCTACAACACCTCCTATTATAAATAAAATAGGCTACCGCGGTAAAGTGGTAGTGCCACATAGGTCACTAAGTTTATACAGAGAAGCGGTAGGGTGGAAAGATTGTGCTTTGGAATAGCGGGAGGAGGACAAGAGGTAAAAGGTAAAAGGTAAAAGATAAAAAATAAAAGGTAAAAGAATGAAGTGGACGGAAAAGATAAAAGGTAAAAGAATGAGGTAGGGAAGAATAAATATTAAAAAAATAATGTGAAAAGTTTGGCGGATTGAAAAATTCGCCGTACTTTTGCCACCCAAAAGCGCACATAAATAGGCGTAATATTACTCACTTATAACACTAATAAGTTATGATTCAATACATTAAAGAGTCTTATGAAGAGCTAACAAACCACGTTACGTGGCCTACTATTTCGGACGCACAGAGAGAAATGGTGGTAGTAGTGGTGTTTTCCATCTTATTTTCATTAGTAATTTGGGGAATGGATTCTTCATTTGAATACCTTATAGGTAAGTATTTTGAATTTATGAAATAAAAACAGCGAGGATGTCTGGATTAATAGAAAAAAAATGGTATGTAATTAAAACCGTTACCGGTCAGGAGAACAAAATAAAGAACTACATAGAGAACGAGACCTCACGATTGGGGTATGCGGACTATGTGGAAGAAGTATTAGTGCCTACTGAAAAGGTGGTTCAGGTGCGCAATGGCAAGAAGACCACTAAGGATAGGGTTCATATGCCCGGTTATGTAATGGTAAAAGTTCACTTAGCAGGTGAGGTAGTGCATATCATTAAGTCTATCCCAGGAGTAGTAGGTTTTTTGAGTGAAACCAAAGGAGGTGACCCACTACCCTTGCGCAAAGCTGATGTAAGCCGTATGCTCGGTCAGGTAGATGAATTGGCTGAGACGGTAGAGACGGTAGCGATTCCGTTTGAAGTAGGTGAAATGGTGAAACTTATAGATGGACCTTTCAACGGCTTTAATGCTACCATAGAGCGCGTGAATGAAGAGAAGCGCAAACTTGAAGTGATGGTAAAAATCTTTGGGCGCAAAACGCCATTAGAGCTAAGCTACACTCAAGTAGAGAAATTGTAACAAAGCCCTCGTAAAAGAGGCATTTAAATAAATTATTAATTATAAACAATGGCAAAAGAAGTTAGTAAAGTAGTTAAACTACAAGCTCGGGGAGGTCAAGCGAATCCTTCGCCACCAATTGGACCCGCATTAGGTGCTGCCGGTGTTAATATTATGGAGTTCTGTAAGCAGTTCAACGCACGTACACAGGACAAACAAGGGAAAGTACTTCCTGTGGTTATCACCGTTTACAAAGACAAGTCATTCGACTTTGTTATCAAGACTGCGCCTGCTGCTGTTCAGCTATTGGAAGCCGCTAAGGTTAAAGGAGGTTCCGGAGAGCCAAACCGTAAGAAAGTAGCAAGTATCACTTGGGAACAAGTGAGAGCAATTGCAGAAGACAAAATGCCGGATTTGAGTGCATTTACAATTGAATCTGCAATGAGTATGGTTGCTGGTACGGCACGTTCAATGGGTATTACAGTAACTGGAGAAAAACCTTTTTAATCGCAAAGCAATATGGCAAAATTAACAAAGAAACACAAAGAAGCTCTTGCAAAAGTTGATAGAAACAAACTCTATTCATTAAAAGAGGCTTCAGCATTACTCAAAGAAATCACTTACACTAAATTTGATGCTTCTGTGGACATTGCAGTGCGTTTAGGGGTAGACCCACGTAAAGCAAACCAAATGGTGCGTGGCGTAGTTACGCTTCCTCACGGAACAGGTAAAGACGTGCGAGTGCTTGCCTTAGTAACTCCAGAGAAAGAAGCAGAAGCTAAAGCTGCTGGAGCTGATTATGTAGGGCTTGATGAATATCTACAAAAGATAAAAGATGGCTGGACAGATGTAGACGTAATCGTTACTATGCCAGCAGTAATGGGTAAGTTAGGTCCTTTAGGACGTGTATTGGGTCCTCGAGGCTTGATGCCAAACCCTAAAACTGGTACCGTTACTATGGAAATCGGGAAAGCTGTACAAGAAGTAAAGTCTGGTAAAATCGACTTCCGCGTAGACAAAACAGGTATCGTTCACGCCTCTATCGGTAAAATATCCTTCACTGCCGATAAGATTGTAGACAACGCCAATGAGTTAATTCAAACATTAATAAAGATGAAGCCTACTGCCGCTAAGGGTGCGTATATGAAATCGATTTATCTTTCATCTACTATGAGCCCAAGTATTGCAGTAGATACTAAAACAGTTTAATTTGTAGTTAAAAACCGAAATTATGACAAGAGAAGAAAAATCATTAGTAATAGATAATTTAACTGCACAGTTAGCTGAGAGTAATGTTATTTATGTAACAGATTTAACTGGTTTGAATGCTCAGGACACAAGCGCATTGCGTCGTGCTTGTTTCAAAGCAAATATCAAATTGGCAGTTGTAAAGAACACTTTGCTTGCCAAAGCAATGGAAGTTTCAGAAAAAGAGTTTGGTGAATTGCCAACTATTCTTAAAGGAAATACCTCATTGATGTATGCTGAAGTAGGGAACGCTCCTGCTAAGCTCATTAAAGAGTTCCGCAAGAAATCAGAGAAACCTATCTTGAAAGGGGCATATGTAGATGCAGCTGTATTTATCGGCGACAATCAATTAGACGCCTTATCAGCTCTCAAATCTAAAAACGAAGTTATTGGTGAAATCATTGGCTTGCTCCAATCACCTGCCAAGAACGTTGTTTCAGCTCTTAAATCAGGAGGAGGTAAATTGGCTGGTATCATCAAGACCTTATCTGAAAAATAAAACTAAACGCACAAAATTATTTTTAAACAATTAAACAAAAACGATAGAAAAATGGCAGATTTAAAAAAATTCGCAGAACAATTAGTAAACTTAACCGTTAAAGAAGTAAACGAGCTTGCACAAATCTTGAAAGATGAGTACGGCATTGAGCCAGCAGCAGCAGCAGTAGCAGTAGCCGCTGGAGGTGCAGTAGCCGGAGGTGCAGCAGAAGCTGGTGCTGAAAAAACAGAATTTGATGTATTCTTGAAATCAGCAGGTGCTAACAAATTAGCGGTTGTTAAATTAGTAAAAGACTTAACTGGTCTTGGACTAAAGGAAGCTAAAGAAGTAGTAGACGGCGCTCCTTCAAAAGTAAAAGAAGGTGTTTCTAAAGAAGAAGCTGAAGGGCTTAAAAAATCTTTAGAAGAAGCTGGTGCAGAAGTAGAATTGAAATAATTTTACTTATAAACCCTATAAGGTTTAGGTCTTTTTCAGTAGGAATTAGACCTAAACCATTTTGTAATTTAAATAATAGGCTATGGAAACTCTATTGAATACAGAAATAGATGACCGTAAACATTCTTTTGAAAAAGAAGATTTTTACTATCAATTAACACCTGATGAGCTAAAGAGTTTAGCGATTGCAGAAGAGCAATCAAAATTAGGAATGATAATGAGTAGTGAAGAAGTACGGAAAGAAGTACGGGAAAGATATGCGAGTAAGTTGGGTAATAGAGGCTAAAAGAAAATATTACGATGCTCTCGACTATTGGGAGAAACACAATGGTTCTTTTGATTATTCATTTAAGATAATACAAGCTGTTGAAGCCTTAGAAGATGAGTTAGTTGAAAACCCTTATTTTTTAGCAGCTTATAGTGAAATTAAGGATTTATATAGAAAATATTTCCTAAATAAAAGGTTTGTAATTTATTATAAAGTATACAAAGAACTTAATGTAATAGAAATAAGAGATTTTAGAAGTAATTATCAAGAACCTTTATTTTAGTAACTTACTTAAAAAAACAACAATACAACAACGATATTATGGCAAGAGATTTGTGCCATATGAACTTTAAAAAAGTTTAGGACTTTGACAAAGTCTTAACTATGATAAACTCACGACTAACGACTTACTACTAACGATTAAACAATAATATTAAAGTAAAGAAAATGCTTACGAATCAAACCGCAAGAGTGAATTTTGCTTCCGTGAAACACGTTCCTGAATATCCTGACTTCTTGGATATTCAAATCAAATCGTTTCAAGAGTTCTTTCAGATGGAGACCAAATCGGAAGACCGAGTGCACGAGGGATTGTATCATACCTTTAAAGAGAACTTTCCTATATCGGACACTCGCAACCAATTCGTATTGGAGTTTCTCGACTATTTCGTAGACCCTCCTCGCTACACTATCCAAGAATGTATAGAACGCGGTCTTACCTATAGTGTGCCTCTGAAAGCCCGATTAAAGCTTTATTGTACTGACCCCGAGCACGAAGATTTTGAAACTATCGTACAAGACGTTTATTTGGGCACAATCCCTTATATGACGGCAAGCGGAACATTCGTTATCAACGGAGCTGAGCGTGTAGTAGTATCGCAGTTACACCGTTCACCAGGGGTATTCTTCGGTCAGTCGTTTCACGCTAATGGTACTAAACTCTACTCCGCACGTATTATTCCTTTCAAAGGTTCGTGGATTGAGTTTGCTACCGATATCAACAACGTGATGTATGCCTATATCGACCGTAAGAAGAAACTCCCTGTTACAACACTCTTCCGTGCGATTGGGTTTGAACGCGATAAAGATATATTGGAAATATTCGACCTTGCAGAAGAAATAAAGGTTTCTAAAACAGGGCTTAAAAAATACATCGGTCGTCGTTTGGCTGCCCGTGTGCTCAACACTTGGCACGAAGACTTCGTAGACGAAGATACCGGAGAGGTAGTATCTATTGAGCGTAATGAGATTATCCTCGACCGCGATACTGTACTCGATGAAGATAACATTCAAGAAATCTTAGAGGCTGATGTAAAGACCATTCTTCTTCACAAAGAAGATAGTCAGGCTACTGATTATACCATTATCCACAATACTTTACAAAAAGACCCTACCAACTCTGAGAAGGAAGCGGTGGAACACATTTACCGACAGTTGCGTAATGCTGAACCACCCGATGAGGAAACTGCTCGCGGTATTATCGACAAGTTGTTCTTCTCAGACCAACGTTACAACTTGGGAGACGTAGGACGTTACCGTATCAACAAAAAATTGGGATTGGATACCCCTATGGAAAAGCAAGTGCTTACCAAAGAGGATATCATCACCATTGTGAAATACTTGATTGAGCTCATCAACTCTAAAGCAGAGGTAGATGATATCGACCACTTGTCTAACCGCCGTGTGCGCACAGTAGGAGAGCAATTGGCAGCTCAGTTTGGCGTAGGTCTTTCTCGTATGTCGCGCACTATTCGCGAACGTATGAACGTACGTGACAACGAGGTATTTACTCCTATCGATTTAATCAATGCGAAGACTCTTTCGTCTGTGATTAACTCGTTCTTTGGTACGAACCAATTATCTCAGTTTATGGATCAAACGAATCCATTGGCTGAGATAACCCACAAGCGCCGTTTGTCCGCCTTAGGGCCTGGAGGTTTGTCGCGTGAGCGTGCGGGTTTCGAGGTGCGAGACGTACACTATACTCACTACGGACGCTTGTGTCCTATTGAAACCCCAGAAGGACCAAATATTGGTTTGATATCTTCGTTGGCGGTATTCTCGAAGGTAAACGGTATGGGCTTTATAGAAACGCCTTACCACAAAGTTACTAATGGGAAGGTAGATCTTAAAGATATGACCTACCTGACTGCCGAAGACGAAGAAGGACTCAAAATTGGTATGGCTAATATCGCATTAGACGATAAAGCTAATATCATTGAGGAAAAAGTGGTTGTAAAAGAAGATGGTGACTTCCCTGTAATTGAACCTAACGAAGTACAATATATAGACGTTGCTCCTAACCAAATCGCTTCTATTTCGGCTTCCCTTATTCCGTTCTTGGAACACGACGACGCGAACCGTGCGTTGATGGGCTCGAATATGATGCGTCAGGCAGTACCTTTGTTAAGACCTGAAGCACCTATCGTAGGAACAGGTTTGGAACGCCGTGTAGCTTCAGATGCCCGTGTGCTTATGAACGCAGAGGGTGATGGTACCGTTGATTATGTAGATGCTGATAAAATCATTATCACTTATGACCGTACTGATGAACAAAAATTGGTAAGCTTTGATGCTGATGAAACAGTATATAACCTTATCAAATTCCAAAAAACAAACCAAGGCACTTGTATCAACCTAAAACCGATAGTTGAAAAAGGTGAGAGAGTGAAAAAAGGTCAGGTGCTGTGTGAAGGTTATGCTACTGAAAACGGAGAGTTAGCACTCGGTCGTAATATGAAGGTAGCGTTTATGCCTTGGAAAGGTTATAACTTTGAGGACGCGATTGTGATTTCGGAACGCGCTGTACGCGAGGATTTATTTACTTCTATCCATATTGATGAATACGCTTTGGAAGTGCGTGATACTAAATTGGGAGCTGAAGAGCTTACCAATGATATCCCTAACGTATCGGAAGATGCGACCAAAGATTTGGACGAATACGGTATGATTCGCATTGGAGCAGAAGTACGCCCAGGAGATATTCTTATCGGTAAGATTACTCCTAAAGGAGAATCAGACCCTACCCCTGAAGAGAAACTTCTCCGTGCTATCTTTGGTGATAAAGCAGGTGATGTGAAAGACGCTTCTCTAAAAGCTTCACCTTCACTTTACGGGGTGGTTATCGACAAGAAATTGTTCTCACGTGCGGTAAAAGACAAACGCAAACGCAGTAAAGATAAAGAAGATGTAGCACAATTAGAAGCTGATTACAACGCTAAGTTTGAAGCTCTTCGCTCTAAATTATTGGAAAAACTATATAGTTTGGTAGCTGAAAAGACTTCGGAAGGAGTAGTGAACGACCTCGGTGAAGAAATTGTGCCTAAAGGTAAGAAATATACTAAGAAAGTGCTTGAAGGTATTGAGGATTATGCTCACCTTACTTCTGCAGGTTGGACTGACGATAAGCACATCAACGGTCTTATAGACGACCTTTTGCACAACTATCGCATTCGTGAAAATGACCTACAAGGAGGATTACGTCGCGATAAATTTACCATTGCTGTGGGTGACGAATTACCTGCAGGTATCCTAAAATTAGCTAAAATTTACGTAGCTAAGAAACGTAAACTAAAAGTAGGAGATAAGATGGCAGGTCGTCACGGTAACAAGGGTATCGTAGCACGTATCGTTCGCGATGAGGATATGCCATTCCTTGAAGACGGAACTCCGGTAGACATCGTGTTGAACCCTCTTGGGGTACCTTCACGTATGAACATCGGTCAGATATACGAAACTGTATTGGGTTGGGCAGGACAAAAGCTCGGCAAGAAGTTTGCAACTCCTATCTTCGATGGAGCATCGCTTGAGCAAATTAATGAGCTTACCGATGAAGCAGGCGTACCGCGTTTCGGTCATACTTACCTATACGATGGTGGTACTGGTGAACGTTTCGACCAAAAAGCCACTGTAGGGGTAATTTATATGATTAAGCTCGGACATATGATTGACGATAAGATGCACGCGCGTTCTATCGGTCCGTACTCACTTATCACCCAACAGCCATTGGGAGGTAAAGCCCAATTTGGTGGACAGCGTTTTGGAGAGATGGAGGTATGGGCATTGGAGGCTTATGGAGCTTCTAGTACCTTACGTGAAATCTTAACTGTAAAATCCGATGACGTAGTAGGTCGTGCCAAAACTTACGAAGCGATTGTAAAAGGTGAGACAATGCCAGAACCAGGCTTACCAGAATCGTTCAACGTATTGATGCACGAGCTTAAAGGTCTTGGATTGGATATTAGACTTGAAGAATAATGATTAATTATTAATGGTTAATAATTAATTGTTGAAATTATAATAAAATTCCAAACTATTGAATGTTCAGTAGTTTGGAATTTTTGTTTTTATATAGGAGTTAGACAGCAAATGGTAGATTATTTACTAGAAATTTAATCCTTTTAAGGCGTCTAATAGTATTTCTACTCTTTGTTTGCAACTCTCGAAGAAAGCATCACTCTTTACAATATCTCTCTCCCAATGTTCAATGGTTAGATTGCTGATGTTTTCATAAAAAGGATACCATTCTGTTTCACGAATAGGAATTCCTTTTTCTTGCAAACGTTGGTGCAAGGTTATTTTATTTTCTTCTGAAAGTTGATACTTTTTGGGGTCATTATATACTCCGTAGTAATAACCTCCTTCTTCAAAATCGAAGCTTATATTTACTTTGTCTTCCCATTCTTTACAACTAAGATAAAAGCTTATATGTGATTCGTGAGCTTCCTCGTAATGGTATTCTAATTCTCTGTCCTTAGCAAAGGTGTCCATTTTAGGGTTAAAATGTGTTTGGGCTAAGTAATTAAATACTTTGGGATAGTTCAGAAAAATGCTTTGTACAGCTTCTAAGTTGCCAAAATCACCTAAAGTTTTTACTATTTCTTCTTGATTTTTGGTGTTCATATCTTGATTTGTGAGTGTTTTTAAATGGTTACTGTACTGAATGAGGGTTTCACGTACTATGGGCAAGCGAGTTGATAGGGTAATACATTGGTCTAACCACTTGATAATAGTATCAGAATAAGAAATGGGTAGGTAGTTCACCCCCTCACCGCTTTGCTCTGAAGCCTTATCTCCCAAGAGTGTAAGATAATAAATCTTATACGCCTTATACTGTTTTTGAGAGTATTGGTTGTAGCGTTTTAATTGTTCGCGTTGGTCAGGTGCGTAGATTTTATTTTCTATGATAAGAGCATTCTTTTGGTCGTCTTCTATGAGGATATCTATACGTCCGTTATCGGTAGTATATTCGGTATAAGCAGTTGCTGTTGAGGGATTGAATGTAGTGGGTATAGAATCTTTGTCGATTAGATTTAAAAAAGCTTCAAGGAAGGATGATTTTAGTGAATGAGAGCCCTTGGGGTTTAGCAATTCGGCAATAATGGCAGAATGGGTATTTTCATAATGATTTACCCCACAGATGCGAAACATATTAAAGCGCCCTCCCGTAGCGTCCAAAAGTTCGTTGTTCTTTTGGGTGATAGTAGCGACTTGCTGTAATAGATTTTTTAGTTCTTTCATCATTATTCCTTTTGGGATACAAAATTAGGAAATTAAAATCAAAATATTGTTTTTCGCTGAAAAAAATGTATATTTGCGCGTTTTCTTTCTAAAAAGAATTATTATGCAACAACTTACTTACATCACTGACGATAATACAGAATATCAACCCTGATTACTTTTTGGGACACTTGGTGAATATAAGGCTCAATGATAACTATTGTCTTAGCTTAGAAACTATTAGCGGATAACGAATATATTTTATAATGATTAGCTATATGCAAAAAAACATACAAGGTTAAGATAATAGTCGGCAGTACAACTCTCTTTGAGTTGATTTTAGAGGAGAGTATGAAATCAATAAAAATATTTAAAATGATACGTAACAAAACACTTATTTTCTTTTTACTCATATTATCTGCTTGTGGCAAACAAGCAGGAGAAGATGAACAGCAGAAGCATCGTAGGTAAACTGTAAAAGGATAACAAACATTTAAATAACAACCGACTATGAAAAAGTTCATAACATTAGTAGCAGCATTTGCCCTTGTGGCTTGCGGAAAGGACAGCAACGGAGGCGGCGGAGAGGATCCGATCGACCCCAGCGTAGTGTACAAAACTTCGGGCGACCTTTTCGGAAAGAACTATGTGGCAAAGGGGACCGTTTTTACGCGAAGGGTAGACAAAGAGATGCCTCTCGCACCCAATTCAGCAGCGATTGCAGCCAAAATGAAATCGCTGGCAACCAATCCTTATGGGGTGATCACCACTATTACTCGTCAGCACTATAATTACACCATAATTATAGTAGATAGTAATGATAAGAACCAGCATTATGCTAATTTTATCCCCGAAGGACACCGTGAGCGAGACGATGCTGACCTCTATAAATACACGGGAGGGCGTCAGCCTATCGTGCACGATGCCAAGCCTGCCGCTGGGAACGATGCGCATATGGCGGTGTACGACGTGGCAACAGGAGTGATGCGTCAGTACTTCGGAGTAACGTATGTGAACAGCGGTGAGTACAAATTTAAAGG
The DNA here is from genome assembly GCF_000318255.2 of Capnocytophaga sp. oral taxon 380 str. F0488. Lineage (NCBI taxonomy): Bacteria > Pseudomonadati > Bacteroidota > Flavobacteriia > Flavobacteriales > Flavobacteriaceae > Capnocytophaga > Capnocytophaga sp. oral taxon 380. Next base: position 61,767 of record NZ_KB291242.1, on the reverse strand, counting down.
CTCGGGCTACTTCATTGCAAAGCCAGGCCTGCGAGGGCTCGCTAAGGACAACTATTGGATGCGCCTTACCAAAGGCGGTAGCTCGGTAGTGGGAATGCTCAATCCGCTGTCGCAGATCGGTATCGAGGAAGTGAGGGCAGGGGAGATCAATCACGCCCTATCGTTCACCATAGCGCACGCCCGTAAAGGCTTTTCGTGGCCTGCGAAGGCTGGCGATGGCGATCTGGACGATGCCGATGCCCCAATGGAAGGGCAATGGTGCCGTATCGACCCGAAAGTGGACTTGGATAAACTCGGATTGGGTCCTATGACCCTGATGATTGCCAAGGCGGTGCAGAAATATGGGGCTTATGCCGCTGATAAGAACGCATTTTGCCACACTTTCACCACCGAGCACGGCATTTATGAGCTTGCGATCCACGGGTTAGACCCTTGGGAACACGATGGGGAGTTTGAGAAGAAGTACGGCAAGTTCGATAACATCAACGACTTCCCTTGGGAGCTCACACAATGGGCACCTGTTGACTGGGGGAAAAAATAAACGTAGGAATCTTTTGGAGCAAATCTTATTTGCCTACAAAGCGGAAGATACTCAAATATTGGCTGAAAAGTTTGATATTTCGGGAGAGTTTTTAGAAGAAATCTATGAAATGTTCGATTTTGTAGAAGATAAAAGCGTATTGCACCTTTTCCCAATAGAAGAAATGGATAAAAAAGAAGGTCGTAGCACGACGGGCGGAGAAAATTAGCAAATTAGCAGATTGGAGAATGAGATAAATGCCAATAATACCAAATAATACCAATAATACCAGAAATAATCAACTTTGCCAAAGGTGCGAGCCGCACAGGCAGCCGTAGCACGGCAGGCGGGGAACAATTAGCAAATGGGGAAAGGTTGAGGAGTTCGGAAGGAAACGGAAAAGTTCGGAAGAAGGAAGGGAGAGTTTTTGG
>NZ_KB291242.1:24064-60796 GCF_000318255.2 Capnocytophaga sp. oral taxon 380 str. F0488 | reverse complement strand
AATCTTGGACGATTGGTATAGGAAAGGTATATAAGTAGTTGATTCATACAGCGATACAACAAGGCTAAAAATGTTAAAAACGGAGTTTCGAGGCGAAAGAAAGAGGAGAGGCAATAGGCCTTAGGCCATAGGCACTAGGGGGAGTGTGACGGAAAATCAAAAGAAACCTCCTCCTAGCCCCCTCGGAGAGAGGGGGAATGTGGCGAGTCATTTATTCGGTAAGCCCCCGAACCCCCGAAGGGGGACAAGTTGGAAAAGGAGACAAACCTCCCTCTTTACACATACTCTGCTTTCGCGGGGTGCATCCCCAGCTATTGCTGGCTACCTCAAAGAGAGGGAATGTAGCGACGGATAAGGGAAGAAATGACGAGTGACCAGGAACGAATGATGAAGGTAATACGGAGAAGATTTCAACTTTGAGAAAGGGCGTAGCACGACAAGCAAATTAGAAACTTTGGCAAAGGCTGTAGCAGGACAGGCGAGTAGAAACTTTGAAAGTGTAAAAGTTTGAGACTTCGATAAATTTTATGCTACTAACTATCAACCTCTTAAAATATTCTTCTAAAAATATTGCGAAAAAATAATTGCTATTTTAAAAAATAGTTGTACTTTTGCACGATATTTTGTAAATAGGCTTTGTGGGGAGACCCCTATGAAGCCCGATAAATTTATTATATTCACCATAAATAATATGGCAAGAGAAAAAAATACAGCTGTTCCTAAATTTGATAAGATTTCGATTGGTTTGGCCTCTCCTGAATCTATCTTAGCCGTTTCACGCGGTGAGGTTACTAAACCTGAAACTATCAACTATCGTACTCACAAACCTGAACGCGACGGGTTGTTTTGTGAGCGTATTTTTGGTCCTGTAAAGGACTATGAATGTGCTTGTGGTAAATACAAACGCATTCGTTATAAAGGCATCGTCTGCGACCGTTGTGGCGTGGAAGTAACCGAGAAAAAAGTACGCCGCGAAAGAGTAGGACATATCAACCTTGTGGTGCCTATCGCTCACATTTGGTATTTCCGCTCATTACCTAACAAAATAGGTTATTTGTTAGGGCTTCCTTCGAAAAAGTTGGATATGATTATCTACTACGAGCGCTATGTAGTTATCCAACCAGGTATTGCCAAAGGACCAGAAGGTGAAGATTTACAATACTTAGACTTTCTTTCAGAAGAAGAATATCTCGCTATTACTGAGAGTCTTCCTGCTGATAACCAATATTTAGAAGATACTGACCCTAATAAGTTTATCGCTAAAATGGGGGCTGAGTGTCTTCTTGAACTCTTAGAACGTTTGGATTTAGACGCTCTTTCTTACGACTTGCGTCACAAAGCTAATAACGAAAGTTCTAAACAACGCAAAACTGAAGCTCTTAAACGCTTACAAGTGGTAGAGGCGTTCCGCGAATCTCAAAGAAACCGCGAGAACAAACCTGAATGGATGATAATGAAGGTGATTCCTGTGATTCCGCCTGAATTGCGCCCGTTGGTACCGCTCGATGGGGGACGTTTTGCGACTTCCGACCTTAACGATCTTTACAGACGTGTGATTATTCGCAATAATCGTTTAAAACGCTTGATGGAAATCAAAGCACCTGATGTGATTTTGCGCAATGAGAAACGTATGCTTCAAGAGTCGGTAGATTCACTTTTCGACAACACACGTAAATCATCAGCTGTAAAAACAGAGTCTAATCGTCCGCTTAAGTCACTTTCTGACTCATTGAAAGGTAAGCAAGGGCGCTTCCGTCAGAACCTCCTCGGTAAACGTGTAGACTATTCAGCACGTTCGGTAATTGTGGTAGGTCCTGAACTCAAAATGTACGAATGTGGTTTGCCAAAGAATATGGCAGCCGAACTCTATAAGCCGTTTGTAATACGTAAGCTCATCGAGCGCGGTATTGTGAAAACGGTGAAATCAGCTAAGAAAATCATTGACAAGAAAGAGCCCGTAGTATGGGATATCTTGGAGAATGTGATCAAAGGTCACCCTGTACTACTGAACCGTGCTCCTACTTTGCACCGTTTGGGTATTCAGGCATTCCAACCTAAGCTCATCGAAGGGAAAGCAATACAGTTGCACCCGCTTGTATGTACAGCGTTCAATGCCGACTTCGACGGTGACCAAATGGCGGTGCACTTGCCATTAGGTCCTGAGGCTATCTTAGAGGCACAACTCTTGATGTTGGCTTCACACAATATCCTCAACCCTGCGAATGGTTCGCCTATTACTGTACCTTCACAAGATATGGTCTTGGGGCTTTACTACATCACCAAAGGTCGTAAGTCTACCCCTGAACATCCTATTAAAGGGGAAGGTTCAGTTTTTTATTCAGCAGAAGAAGTGAATATCGCTTATAACGAAGGAAAGCTCAGCTTAAACGCTTTTATTAAAGTGAAAGTGCGTGACCTCGACGAAAATGGCAATGTGTATTATCCCGTAGTAGAAACTACCACAGGACGTGTACTCTTCAATGAGCTTGTGCCTTTGGAAGTAGGCTACATCAACGAGGTACTTACCAAAAAATCATTGCGTGATATCATCGGTCGTATCCTCAAAGCTACTAGCATTCCTGTAACGGGAGACTTCCTTGACAAAATCAAGAATATGGGATACCGTTTTGCCTTTAAAGGCGGATTGTCGTTCAGTTTAGGGGATATCATCATTCCGCAAGAAAAAGCTGATATGATAGCCGAAGCTAACGGACTCGTAGATGGTATTATGATGAACTATAATATGGGGCTCATCACCAACAACGAACGTTATAATCAGGTGATTGACGTGTGGACATCTACCAATGCGCAACTTACTGAATTGGCGATGAAACGCATCAGTACAGACCAACAAGGGTTCAACTCAGTATATATGATGCTCGACTCGGGAGCGCGTGGTTCTAAGGAGCAAATTCGTCAGCTTACCGGTATGCGTGGTTTGATGGCAAAACCTAAGAAATCGAGCGTAGGGGGTGGTGAAATTATCGAGAACCCTATCTTGTCGAACTTTAAAGAAGGTCTATCTATCCTCGAATACTTTATCTCTACCCACGGTGCCCGTAAAGGTCTTGCCGATACCGCTTTGAAAACAGCCGACGCAGGTTACTTAACTCGTCGTTTGGTAGACGTATCTCAAGACGTGATTATTAATACAGAAGACTGTGGTACCTTGCGTGGGGTGGAAGTACGTGCCCTCAAAAAGAACGAAGAGGTGGTAGAAACCCTCGGTGAACGCGTTTTAGGACGTGTGTCGCTCCACGATGTATACAATCCTCTCACTGAAGAACTTATTGTGGGTGCTGGTGAAGAAATTACTGAAAAAATAGTAGATAAAATAGAAGCCGCTCCTATCGATATGATAGAAGTGCGCTCGGCACTTACCTGTGAAGCTAAACACGGTATCTGTGCAAAATGTTACGGTCGCAACCTTTCTACCGGACGTATGGTACAGAAAGGGGAAGCCGTAGGGGTAGTAGCTGCCCAGTCTATCGGTGAACCAGGTACCCAGCTTACCTTGCGTACCTTCCACGCAGGTGGGGTTGCGGGTAACGTATCAGAAGAAAATAAAACTGAAGCCCGTTTTGACGGTGTACTAGAAATAGAAGACTTACGCGTAGTTCGTGGTAAAGACAACGAACAAAACCCTGTGGACGTAGTAGTGCGTTCATCTGAGCTCCGCGTGCTTGACCCTACTACCAAAATGGTACTTCAAACACACGATATTCCTTATGGAGCGCATATCTTTGTAAAAGACAAAGAAGAGGTGAAAAAAGAAACTTTACTCTTCCAATGGGATCCCTATAATGCGGTAATCATCTCGGAATACTCTGGTAAAATCGCTTACGAAGATATCGAACAGGGAGTTACTTACCAAGTGGAAATAGACGAGCAAACAGGCTTCCAAGAAAAAGTGATTGTAGAATCGCGTAACAAGAAGCTGATTCCTACCTTGCTCATCACTGATAAGAATGGCGAAACGCTCCGCTCTTACAACTTGCCTGTGGGTGCTCACATTATGGTGGACAACAACAGCAAGATTGAAGAAGGTAAGGTGCTTGTGAAAATACCGCGTAGCTCTGCCAAAGCTGGGGATATTACAGGAGGTCTTCCTCGTGTTACCGAGCTCTTCGAAGCACGTAACCCATCGAACCCTGCCATCGTTTCTGAAATTGACGGGGTAGTATCGTTCGGTAAAATTAAACGTGGTAATAAAGAGGTAATCGTTACTTCACGCTCGGGCGAAGAACGCAAATACTTGGTGAAATTATCGAGCCAAATCTTGGTACAAGAAAACGACTTTGTACGTGCAGGTAAACCACTTTCCGACGGCTCTGTAACACCTGATGATATTTTGCGTATTAAAGGACCATCGGCAGTACAACAGTATTTAGTAAACGAAGTACAAGAGGTATATCGCTTGCAAGGGGTGAAAATTAACGATAAACACTTTGAGGTTATCGTCCGCCAGATGATGCGTAAAGTGGAAATCCAAGACCCAGGTGATACTCTTTACCTCGAAGGTCAGTTAGTTCACAAAGACGATTTTATCGAGGAAAACGACCGCTTGTTTGGTAAGAAAGTAGTAGAAGACGCCGGAGACTCCGAAAACTTAAAAGCCGGACAAATAGTGAGCCTGCGTGAATTGCGCGATGAGAACTCACTACTCAAACGCTCCGATAAGAACTTGGTAATCGCTCGCGATGTGATTCCTGCTACTGCTATGCCAGTGCTACAAGGTATCACTCGTGCATCGTTGCAAACCAAATCGTTTATCTCAGCAGCCTCTTTCCAAGAAACTACGAAGGTATTAAATGAAGCAGCGGTAAGTGGTAAGGTAGACTTCCTCGACGGTTTGAAAGAAAATGTAATCGTAGGTCACCGTATACCAGCAGGTACCGGACTTAAAGAATACGAGAAAATCATCGTAGGCTCTAAAGCTGATTTAGAACCCGTAGTAGAAAAGAAAAAATCGAGATAACCAATGGACGAAGTAGAAGAAAAAGAAGGACAGTTGAGCATTGAGCTCGACGACAAGGTTGCCAAGGGAGTATACTCTAACTTAGCAATTATCAACCACTCGTCTACCGAGTTTGTAGTCGATTTTGTGAGCGTAATGCCAGGGATGCCCAAAGGGAAGGTGCGCAGTCGCATTATCCTTACCCCTGAGCACGCCAAACGCCTGCTATTCGCCTTAGATGATAATATCCAGAAGTTTGAACAAGCCAATGGCACTATTACCAATAGCGACGACCGTCACGCCATACCTCTCTTTGGTGTAACCGGACAAGCTTAATTTAATTACAAATAATCATAACTTTGCCAAAGATGTTAACCGCCTGTGTGGTTCACACCTTTGGCATTTTTTTATTACACTTCCTTCAAAAGCCAATTCCTTTTTTAGCTTTTTATCTTTTATCACCCTACTAAACTTACTTTTAATGTCGTTTTTCTTCCCCCTCTATTCCTCTCATACATAGTGCATTATACCCCCTTTCTATACCAATCGTCCAAGATTCGTGTATAAGCTTCCTATAAGCTCTCTATAAGCTAACTCCGCTTCCTATAAGCTCTCTATAAGCTAACCATACACATTCCCCTCTCTTAACTCCTCATTTTTAACTATTTACACCCCCTTTCTATACCAATCGTCCAAGATTCGTATAATCCTTTTCTATACCAATCGTCCAAGATTCTGCTTCCTATAAGCTCTCTATAAGCTAACCATACACATTCCCCTCTCTTAACTCCTCATTTTTAACTATTTACACCCCCTTTCTATACCAATCGTCCAAGATTCGTATAATCTTCCTATAAGCTCTCTATAAGCTCCCCATACCCAAAATACATCTCTACCACCAAAAAAATATATCTTTTTCTTACCTTTTCTTTCTATCAATAAATCAGTGACTTAAGTACTTCTAATACAAAAATATTGATTATTTTTGGTACTATGTATTGCATAATACTTATTTTTGTCGTATCTTTGCCCCGAATTTAAAAACATCAAAACTATGGAAGAATTTAATGTCGAAAAAACAAGAACACAAATGCGCAAAGGCATCTTAGAAATGTGTATTCTTTCCATTATTGACAAAAACAAAGAAGCTTATGTTTCCGACCTGATAGAGGCGCTCAAAACAGCCGATATGATAGTGGTCGAAGGAACGTTATACCCTTTGCTTACCCGATTGAAAAACAGCGGGCTACTTACCTATCAATGGAAAGAATCTACTTCAGGTCCTCCTCGTAAATACTACATCTTAACCGAATCAGGCAGACGCTTCCTAAACGAAACCGTAAAAGCCTGGCGTGATTTACAAACAATGATTGATAAAATTATTTAAATTATGGACAAAATAAAAAACATCAGTTTAGGTGGTTTTTCTTTTATCATCGAAGAGACCGCCTATAATGCCCTCAATAACTATCTCAATGAGGTGCGTAATCATTTGAACCAAAATACCGATAGAGAAGAAATTCTCTACGATGTAGAGCAACGTATGGCTGAACTACTCAAAGTTCGTCTTAAAGAGCGCGAAGTAGTAATCGGTCAAGACGTGCAATATCTTATAGAAGTATTAGGTCGTCCCGAACAATACGTTGAGAGTGAAGAACCCTCTTCTGCTGAAACCAAATTTACCTTTTCTTCTTTGAAAGGGCGAAAGCTATACCGCGATATCGATGATAAGAAAATCGGTGGCGTACTCTCAGGCATAGCCCATTACCTTCAATACGACGTTACTTGGGTACGCATTTTCTTTCTATTAGTCTTACTGGTGAATATCTTCATTCTTCACTTTTTTACCTCTGCTCTGTTACTCTTGTATATTGCGTTTTGGGCTGTGGTACCTCCCGCACGCACAGCCGCTCAGAAGTTAGAAATGAAAGGTGAAGCCGTAACCATCGATACCCTTTCCAACTTTTCTTTTACGAGCAAAGAAACCCTAAAACCTCAAAGGAATGGCTTCCCTATCTTACTGAAAGTAATACTCTACTTTATTGCGATTCTATTACTATTGCCATTGCTTATATCCTTAATAGCCGTAGTGCTCTCCTTATTTGGCATAACCGTATTTGGAAGCATTAGTCTGCTTGCCCTTAACGATTTTCTTCCCTTTATAGTGACGGCAACTTGGCAACACACTTTGTTGTACTTTTCAGCAGTATTATTGCTCTTGTTTCCTGTTTCAGTGATTTTACTGCTTTGCTTCAAACTTTTTGTAAAGGATTTTCATACACCCAAAAGCTGGATAGTGTTCAATGTGTTGAGCTTAACCGTAGGTATCATAGGAGGTTTCACAGTCTTAGGAACTGTTTTAAGAGACTTTACCTCCGAAACCGTTATACAAGAAAAAATACCCGTTGTTACCACTTCCGATACTTTGGTAGTACATCGTAACTATACTCACAAGATGAGTCTTATGGGTATCAAAAACGATAGCCTTGTGGTTGCCGATTGTAATTTCAATGTTAATGAATTACCCGAAGACGCACAGCCCTATATTGAAGTCTCTACCCATTCAAGAGGCAGGAATATAGGTCAAGCCGAACAGTATACTAAAAATATCCATTATACCTTACAAGTGAAAGATAACCAAATCACTATCCCTGAAACCTATCAAATAGCAAAAGGAGATTTCTATCGCGCACAACGCCTGCAAATCACTCTATTTGTACCCAAAGGGAAGGAAGTAAAAAGAGATTAATGTAATTTTTTTGTCATTCGTAATTTGTAATTCGCAATTATTTCGTACTTTTGCACGGTTTTTGTTATAAGATGAAAATCTATAGAATTTAAATACGTAATTAACTAATAGAATGAAAAAATCATTTATCTGGGTTGCCTTAGCAACTTTCCTATTTGTGGGCTGTCGGGCTACTAAAGTTAGTGCCGATATGGACAAAGCTCCCGCAACATCTTCAGCTCAGAAAACTTACAATGATGCTACCCTCAAAGGGTGGCCTCACGAAGGGTTTAAACAAAACTTCCCTGGACTGAACTTGCAAGAAGCCTATGCCTTACTCAAAGGTCTTACCCCTAAAAAAGTAATCGTAGGAGTGGTAGATTCTGGTGTAGATATCAACCACGAAGACCTTAAAAACGTAGTGTGGGTAAACACTAAAGAAATTCCTGACAACGGAATTGACGACGACAAAAACGGTTATGTAGACGACGTACACGGCTGGAACTTCCTCGGTAATATCGCGCAAGAAAATACCGAGATGACTCGTATTTACAAAACTAAGGATAAGAAAAATCCTGATTATGCCAATGCTAAAAAAGAATTCGATAAAGAAACTGCCGAAACTAAAAAACGCAAAGGCTATTATGAGCAACTTATCCAAATAACTGAATTTGCCGATAACAACTTGCGTAAAATCACAGGTAAAGAAGTGTATACCGCCAAAGACATCGATGCTGCTACCAAAGGCAAAACTTTCGATGCTCCCACTACCGAGATGATTCAGTTTATGAAACAGCTATTAGCAGATGTCTCTAATTCTGGTGATATCAAAAAAGAACTCAACGACGCTATCGAGTATTTCGATACAAAACTGAAATATCACCTCAACCCCGATTTTTCACCTCGTAAAACTATCTTAAAAGATAATGAAAACGACTTTACCAAAAAGTATTACGGCAATAATAACGTAATAGGTCCCAATACCAAAGATGCCTTACACGGCACACACGTGGCAGGTATCATTGGTGCTGAACGCAATAACGGAATCGGTATGAATGGGGTTGCCGATAATGTACTCATTATGGCAGTACGCGCTGTCCCCGATGGTGATGAGTACGACAAAGATGTCGCTCTTGCTTTGCGCTATGCAGTAGATAACGGAGCCAAAGTGATAAACACTAGCTTTGGTAAAGCTTTCTCTCCTCACAAAGAATGGGTGTATGACGCTATCAAATACGCAGCTTCTAAAGATGTTCTTATCGTAAACGCTGCGGGTAACGACTCTCAAGATATCGACGTGAAAGATACTTATCCTAACGACGAAGTAAACAAGAAAGAAATCTCTGATAACTTCCTTACCGTAGGGGCTTTGAACTATGAATATAATAAGAATTTAGTAGCCTCTTTCTCAAACTATGGTAAACGCAATGTCGATGTATTTGCCCCTGGGGTAAAAATCTATTCTACTACTCCTGAGAATAAATACGAGTTCTTGCAAGGAACCTCAATGGCTTCTCCCGAAGTAGCCGGAGTTGCAGCCTTGTTGCGTTCTTACTTCCCAAGTCTCAGTGCAGCCGAAGTGAAGAAAATCATTATGGAGTCTGGTGTAAAAGTAGATATGAAAGTACTCGTAGGTGAAGATGATGATGAAGGTAAAAAACGCAAAGAAATAAACTTCGCCGACCTTTCTACTACAGGTACTATTGTAAATGCTAAAAATGCAGTAATCTTAGCCGCTAAAATTACTAAAACAAAACTTAGCAAATAGAAATTTATATAATACAATGAAAAGCCGTATGAGAAATTCTCATACGGCTTTTTCCATATTTGTTTCTTATTCATATAAGTCATTAGCATTTAAAATGCCTGTCGTGCTACGACTGATACGACTGCTACGACTTATTTATGAGCGTTGTAAAGCTCAGCAACTTTCGCCCAATTAATCACGTTAAAAAACGCCTCAATATAATCAGGACGACGGTTCTGATAGTGCAAGTAATAAGCGTGTTCCCACACATCTAATCCCAAGATAGGAAAACCACCGCAACCTGTGTTAGGCATTAGCGGGTTATCTTGGTTTGTAGTAGAGCAAATCTCAAGCTTACCTCCTTTGTGTACACAAAGCCACGCCCAACCAGAGCCAAAACGAGTAGCCGCAGCCTTGCTAAAAGCTTCTTTAAAAGCTTCAAAACTTCCAAAAGCCTCTTCAATTGCCTTAGCCAATTCTCCCGTAGGTTTACCTCCGCCATTAGGACTCATCACTTCCCAGAAAAGATTGTGATTGTAAAAACCACCAGCATTATTGCGAAGAGCAGCATTGTTCATATCAAGTGAGGTAAGAATTTCCTCAATAGTTTTGCCTTCTACCCCTGCTGGAGCCAAAGCCGTATTCAGGTTCGTAGTATAAGCGTTGTGGTGCTTAGTATAGTGTATTTCCATTGTACGCGCATCGATGTAAGGTTCAAGCGCATTGTAAGCATACGGTAATTTAGGTAATGTAAACATAGTATTTTCTTTTTAAATTTTTAGCAAAAGTACTATAAAAGTTAATTGGCTGAGATACTTTAATGATAGATTTTCTTTATATAGGTATAATTATATTTTGGAAAGTATAATTATTTTCATACCTTTGCAAGGTATTTTTCTTTTACAAAAACCCACTACCCTATAATTATGAAACATTGTATCTTTTTTCTCCTTTATAGCTTTATTTTCGCTACTTATGCCCAAAAACCTAACGTCATCATCATTGTAGCCGATGATTTAGGCTATGGCGACCTAAGTTGCTATGGCGAAAAGACAATTCATACCCCGCAGGTAGCCTCACTCGCCAAACAAGGAATGGTCTTTACGAACGTACATTCCACCGCTGCCACTTGCACACCTTCGCGCTATTCACTCTTCACGGGCTTGTACAATTGGCGACGCAATGACACTGGTATTGCTCCTGGTGATGCTGCTATGGTCATTCGTCCTGAGCAAACCACCATTGCCGATGTGTTCAAAGCAGCAGGCTATACTACTGGCGCTATTGGCAAATGGCACTTGGGCTTAGGAGGCGAACGCGGTAAACAGGATTGGAACGGCTTTATCACCCCTGGACCTTCCGATATAGGCTTCGAATATTCCTGCATAATGGCTGCCACAGCCGACCGTGTACCTTGCGTGTGGATAGAAAACCAACGCGTAGCCAATTACGACCCCTCAGCACCCATCGAAGTGAGTTATAGCCTGCCTTTTGAAGGTGAACCTACGGGTAAGAACAACCCCGAACTGCTCACTAAGCTCAAACCTTCCTTACACCACGGTCACGACCAAGCCATAGTGAACGGCATTTCGCGTATCGGCTATATGAAAGGGGGTGGCAAAGCACTCTGGACGGACGAACATCTCGCCGATACCATTGTAGCCAAAACGGTAAAATACATCGAAAATCACAAATCTCAATCTTTCTTTCTCTATGTGGGTACTAATGATATACACGTACCTCGCTATCCCAATCCGCGTTTTGTAGGCAAAAGCGGTATGGGTTACCGCGGTGATGTAATTCTCCAATTCGACTGGACAGTGGGTGAAATCGTAAAAGCCCTCAAAGCTAATAAGCTATACGATAATACGCTCATCATTATCACCAGCGACAACGGTCCTGTGATAGACGATGGTTATCAAGATCAAGCCGAAGAGCTCTTAGGCAGACATCGTCCGTGGGGAGCTTTTCACAACCACGGAGGAAAGTACAGCAATTACGAAGCAGGTACGCGTGTACCCTTTATCGTACGCTATCCTAAGATAGTGAAAAAAGGTACTTCCGACGCTTTGCTTTCACATATCGACCTCTTTGCCTCTTTGAGTAAATTTATTGGTGCTGAGATACCCGCAGGAGCAGCCACCGATAGCGAAGATTACCTCAAAGCCTTCTTAGGCAAGGACAAGAAAGGTCGCCCTTATGTAATAGCCTCTGGGGGAGCGCTCTCCATCACCGATGGTCGTTGGAAATATGTAGTCCCCAGCGACAACCCCTCTTATCAACCCCTCACTCGCACACATCTGGGCAACTATCCTGAGCCCCGATTGTACGACCTCAAAGAAGACATAATGGAGCTCTACAATGTAGCAAAAGACCATCCCGAAGAGCTCATCAGACTCAAAACAATGCTCGACAATATTAAAAACAGAAAATAGTGCTTTAACAATCAATAATAAAATTCGCTTCAAAAAAGTAGATACTTTTTTGGAGCGATGTAATATCAATACTTTTTCTTTTATTCTCCCTTCTATTTCCGCTTTTCTTTCGTTTATTCTTCATCTGCCCGTGTAGCTCGCTCCGTCTTTTGTTCGTTCTTTAGTCATTGTAGAGCCACTGTAGACCCACTGTAGAGCCACTCATCATTCGCCTTACCTTTGTCTTTCTATCGCTACATACTTTGCCAAAGTTGAAATCCCCTCCGCATTATCTTCGTCATCATCATTCGTCATCATCATTCGTCATCATCATTCGTCACTCGTCACTCGTCACTCGTCACTCGTCATTCGTCATTCATCATCTCTTTCTTTTACCTTTTACCTTTTATCTTTCACCTAAATCCCATTTTTTGTCATTTGCTAATTATTTTCTATTTTTGCACTTTAAACAACATCTGTTCCGATGGAAGACAATACACCTCAAAACACTACTCCACAAGGAGATAGCATCATTAAAGTCACAGGTATGTACCAAGATTGGTTCTTGGATTACGCTTCGTACGTAATCCTCGAACGCGCTGTACCAGCAATCGAAGATGGCTTTAAGCCCGTACAACGCCGTATTATGCACTCGCTTAAAGAATTAGACGATGGTCGCTACAACAAGGTGGCTAACGTCGTGGGGAATACAATGCAGTATCACCCTCACGGCGATGCGAGTATAGGCGATGCTATTGTACAAATCGGTCAGAAGGACTTGCTCATCGATACGCAAGGTAACTGGGGAAATATCCTCACAGGTGATGATGCAGCAGCGCCTCGTTATATCGAGGCACGCCTTTCTAAGTTTGCCCTCGATGTGGTCTTTAGTCCTAAGGTAACCGAATGGCAATCCAGCTATGACGGTCGTAAGAAAGAGCCTATCAGCTTGCCAGTGAAGTTTCCGCTCCTCTTGGCACAAGGTACCGAGGGGATAGCGGTGGGGCTTTCTACCAAGATATTACCTCACAACTTCATCGAGCTTATCGAGGCTTCCATTGCTTACCTCAAAAATAAACCTTTTGAATTATACCCCGATTTCCCTACTGCGGGTATTATGGACGTAAGTGGCTATAACGATGGGGCAAGAGGCGGACGTGTGCGGGTGCGTGCTAAGATTTCGCAACTCGACAAGAGTACGCTTTGCATCACCGAAATTCCGTTTACTACCACCACTACCTCGCTCATCGACTCTATACTAAAAGCCAACGAAAAAGGCAAGATAAAAATCAAAAAGGTAGACGATAACACAGCTGCCAATGTAGAGATATTGGTGCACTTGCCCAACGGCACGTCGCCCGATAAGACTATCGATGCGCTCTACGCTTTCACTGCTTGCGAAACGGCAATTTCGCCCATTACCTGTGTGATTGAGGACAACAAACCGCATTTTCTCACCGTTTCAGAAGTGTTGCGTCGCAGTACCGACCGCACAGTAAGTCTGCTCAAACAAGAGCTCGAAATTGAACTTTCTGAACTCGAAATGCAATGGCACAGTGCCTCGCTCGAAAAGATTTTCATCAGAGAAGAGATGTATATCGACTTCAAGAACTACACCGATAGAGAAAGTTTGTACGAGTACTTGTATCAGCGTTTTGAACCTTTCAAAAAAGATTTGATCCGTGAGATTACCGATGACGATTTGGCTAAACTCACTCAAATACCAATGATTCGTATCACCCGCTTCGATTCTTATAAGGCTGATGAAAATATCCTCAAAATTGAAGCTGATATCGAGGAAGTGAAAAACCACCTCGCAAACCTTATCGACTATGCGATTGCCCATTTCGAACGCCTTAAAAAGACTTATGGTAAGGGGCGCGAACGGAAAACCGAAATTCGTGTGTTCGACACCATCGAGGCAACCAAAGTAGTGGTGCGCAATACCAAACTCTATGTAAACAAAGCCGAAGGTTTTGTGGGTACAGGCTTGCGCAAAGATGAGTATGTAGGTGATTGCAGTGATATCGACGATGTGATTGTATTTACCGAAAGCGGTGCGATGTACGTTACCAAAGTATCCGATAAACAATATATAGAGAAAAACATCATACACGTAGCGGTCTTTAAGAAAGACGATAAGCGCACCGTGTATAATATGATTTATAAGGACGGACAAACAGGCTTCTCTTATATCAAGCGCTTCAACGTTACGGGTATTACCCGCGATAAGAAGTACGAGCTCATTCCGCAACACAAAGAGTCGCGTGTGCTCTATTTTACAGCCAACCCTAATGGTGAAGCCGAAGTGGTAACCGTGAACTTACGTCAGTTAGGCACTTTGCGCAAACTGCGATGGGATATCGATTTTGCCGATACCCTCATCAAAGGGCGTGGCGTGAAAGGAAACCTCGTGAGCAAATACGCTATCAAGCGCATCGAGCTAAAAGAAAAAGGCGTATCAACCCTCAAACCGCGCAAGATATGGTTCGACGATATTGTAAAACGCCTCAACACCGAAGAACGCGGTACGCTACTGGGGGCTTTCAAAGGCGATGACCGTATGCTTCTCATTACCAAAGAGGGCGTCGTGAAGACCATTATCCCCGAATTGAGTCTGCATTTCGAGAACAATATCGCCGTAATGGAGAAATGGGTGCCCGAGAAACCTATTTCGGTGATTTACTACGATGGCGAGAAAGAACGCGTATTTGTAAAACGTTTTGTGGTAGAGAACGAAAATCGCGAAGAGTTAGTCATTACCGAACATCCTAAATCGCAATTGCTCTTCGTCTCTGCCGATTGGCGACCTATGGCTGAGGTAGTCTTCACCAAAGAAAAAGGCAAGGAGAAAGAGAACCTCATTGTGAATTTAGAAGAGTTCATCAGTGTAAAAGGCATCAAAGCCTTGGGCAACCAGCTCACTACCGACAAGGTGAAAACTATCAACACCCTTGAATCTCTCCCCTACGAAGAACCTCAAGAAGAGGAACCCGTAGAAGACCTCGGTGATGAAGAAATTGTCCCTCCTTCCTGTGAAAATGATAGTGACGGCACCCAAACAGAATTAGAATTCTGAGATAACGATGAATAATCAAGTCGCTTTTGCATCGCTACACTTTGCCAAAGTTTTTAATTGCTCGTCGTGCTACGACCTTTGGCAAAGTTGATTGAGCAGTATGTCCGAAGTTTTAAAAAACAAACCTTATGAAAAACTATATCACACTCTTTGTCATATTGTTGTTGGGTAGGAATGTAGCGGTGGCACAAGAGAGCAAAGAAGCTGTGCTCCACCGGCTCAACCAAACCATTGAGCAGAGTGCCACTTATATACAAGCCAAAGAACAGCGTATTACTTCTTTGAAAAAGGCTCTTAAAAAAGCCTCTCAACCAACAGAAAAATACGACCTGCACAAACAATTGTATACCGAATACCGAAAATTTAAGGTCGATTCGGCAGTAGCCTATTTGCTGAAAAACGAACAAATAGCAATAGCTTTAAACGATGCTGAAAAGGAAGACGAAACCCATATTTTACTTTCTAAACTCTACTCGGTAAAAGGAATGTACATAGAAGCGTTGCAACTGCTAAAAGCTATCGATAAACACCGATTACCCAAGAAATCTCTGTGTGAATATTACGATTCGTGTTATGCCTTGTGCAGTCATTATGGGCAAAGCATCAATAATAGCGCTTATTTGAGTGCCTCCAACCGCTACCGCGATTCCTTATTATTGTGCATAGATAAACAGTCGCTTACTTTTAAAGTAAACAGTGCTATCGATGAGTTCTTTACAGGAGACAAGAACCGCGCTATGCAACAGTTTCAGCAACTATTGCCTCAAACTACCGAAGAGGAACCTGAACGTGCTATAATAGCTTATTATTTAGGTCTTGTAGAACGAGAAAAAGGAAATGACGACCTTCAAGAATACTATTTTGCCCTTTCTGCTATCGCCGACATCAAAAATGCAATCAAAGATAACGCATCCTTGCAGAGCTTAGCGCTTACTTACTACAAACGAGGGAATATAAGCAAAGCCTATCAGTTTATCAAAATGGCAATAGATGATGCTGCCTTCTGCAATGTGCGACACCGCGCCGAAGAAGGTGCCTCTTTCTATTCCATCATCAACACCGCCTATCAAGAGAAAGAAGCCAAACAAAAGAAAGAATTACAACTGTATTTGGTACTCATCAGCGTATTATCAGTAGCCCTGATTATCGCTTTGGTATATGTGTACAAACAAGTAAAGCGATTGATAAAGATACGTAAAGAACTCTCTTACAGTAATCAGCAACTCGAAAAACTCAATACTGACCTACAACAGATGAACCAAAACCTCGAGGAGGCAAACCTCAACCTCGAGGAGGCAAACCTTATTAAAGAAGAGTATATTGCTCATTTCTTCAACCTCTGTTCTGCTTATATCGATAAGATTGAAAACTACCGAAAACTACTCTACAAAAAGGCTTCTAAACATCAGTTTGACGACCTTACCAAGGTGCTAAAATCTACCTCCGTAGTAGAACAAGAATTAGAGGTACTTTACAAAAATTTCGATACCATCTTCCTCAATATATATCCACATTTCGTAACTCACTTCAATGCTCTTTTAGAGGAAGGAGAGCAAATCTTACCTAAAAAAGGTGAACTACTGAATACCGAATTGCGTATCTTTGCCCTCATTCGTTTAGGTATCACCGATAGTAATAAGATAGCCGAATTCTTGCGCTATTCTCTTCGTACAGTGTACAACTATCGCACCAAAGTACGGAATAAAGCGAAAGGAGAACGCGATACTTTCGAAGAAAAAGTGAAGAAAATACGTAATTAATAGGTGAAATTTCAGTACTTTTTTAAGCTTTTTTCACAATTCAATTAGCTAATATTCAATTCGATATTTTTTGAAAGCAGTACTTTTCTAATACCCGATTGCGCACAAGTGTTTTTTTGCTGTACTTTTGGAGCGACTAAACAAACGTAATGTTTTTATTTTATGAAAGTACTCAAAGAACATTTAATGCTAATGATGGTACTGTTAGTAGGCTTTGTAGGTTTTGCCCAAGCACAATACAGCAGAGTAACAGGTACCGTAACCGATGACAAAGGAACACCTCTTCCTGGTGTTTCTGTAGTAATAAAAGGTACTACCAAAGGCGTAGCTACTGATTTCGACGGTAAGTATACACTTACTGACGTAGCTCGAGGAGCTGTTTTAGAGTTTTCTTCTGTAGGCTACAAAACCCTCGATTTAAAAGTAACAGGTGAACAGCTCAATGTCAAACTTTCTGAAGTTGCCCAAGACCTCGATGAGATAGTAGTAGTGGGCTATGGTACTCAAAAACGTGGTGATGTAACCACTGCTATCACCTCAGTAAAGACCCAAGACCTCGACCAACGTCCTGTAACCTCAGCTGCACAGGCTATTCAAGGGCGTGCTGCGGGTATCCAAGTAGTACAACCTAATGGTGCTCCAGGCGCAGGCTTGGCTGTGCGCATTCGTGGGAATACTTCTATCAGCGCTTCTAACGACCCTCTATATGTAGTAGATGGTATCCCTGTGCAGGACATCAGTGGGATTGCCCCTACCGATATTGAGAGTATGCAAGTACTTAAAGACGCTTCCTCAGCAGCTATCTACGGTTCACGTGCTGCTAATGGCGTAGTGCTTATCACTACCAAACACGGAAAACGTAACGAGCCTAAAGTATCTGTTAATACTTATGTGGGTATCTCGCAAGTAGCCAAACGCATAGAATCCTTAAATACGGCTCAATACAAGGAACTGATGGACGAAACAGGTGCCGTTACTCTTCCTTCAGGTCTTACCGACAAAACCGATTGGTTCGACGAGACCTTCCGCAAGAGTATTATCCGCAATACACAGCTTTCTTTCTCAAATGCAACTGAAAATACCAAGTATTACATTTCAGCAGGTAACTCTAAAGATGAAGGGGTTATTCGCTCTTCTTTCTTCGAGCGTTATAATGTGCGCCTCAACTTAGAAACCAAAATGCGCAAATGGCTCACTTTTGAAACCAATCTATCCTATTCCGATTACTCGTCTAATGGTATTATTACCGGTACAGGTTCTAACCGTGCTGGGGTAGTGCTTTCGGTAATCAATACGCCTAAATACGCCCCTATATGGAGCGATAAACCCGGTGAAGAAGGTTGGTATTACTACAATTTCTATGGAGCAAACCTCACTCACCCTGTAGAGAATATCTCTCGTAATGCCGACAATACCTCTAAGAGCAATCGCTTGGTAGGAAGTATATCGGCTATTGTAACTTTCTTGCCGAGCTTGAAGTTCAAATCTACAGTAGGTATCGACCGTTTAGGACGCACTCAAACTCATTGGACTGACCCTAAACTCACCGAATATGGACGTAAGATCTTCGGTACTGCCGACGATATCCGTACTAACAACACCGTGATGACTTACGACAATTTGCTTACCTTCGATAAGAGTTTCGGCAAGCACAACCTTTCTGCTTTGGCAGGTACTTCAGGAACGGTATCTAAATGGAACGAAAGCTATTTATATGCCTCTCACTTCCTTACACCCGACATCAAAACCCTCAACGCTGCCAATAAAATAGAACAAGGTAGTGGTTCGAGTGCTGCCGAATGGGCGATTATGTCGTATTTAGGTCGTATTTCTTATAACTATGATAGCAAATACCTTCTCACAGCTAATTTCCGCGCCGATGGTTCTTCAAAATTAGCACCTGGAAAACGCTGGGGGTACTTCCCTTCTGTATCCGTCGGTTGGCGTATCTCACAAGAAAACTTCTTGAAGAATGTAGAATGGCTTAGCGAACTCAAATTGCGCGGTGGCTGGGGACAAACAGGTAACCAAGCGGGTATATCCGATTATGGCTACTTACAACGCTTTTCTATCACTCGTCAAAACTGGTGGGAGGCAGGCAAAGGTGATGCAATGGTAACTTTGCGCCCTAATTCATTCTCTAACCCTAACCTCACTTGGGAAACCACCACTCAAAGCAATATAGGGCTTGACCTTTCGCTTTTCAAAAATCGTATCTCTTTAGCGGTAGACGCTTACCTTAAAAAGACTACCGATTTATTGATGGATGTGCCTCTTCCTGCTACTTCACCAGTACCTTCTATATATCGCAATGAGGGCGAAATGACCAATAAAGGGTTAGAGTTCTCTGTGGATAGCCGTAACCTTACAGGTAATTTTGAATGGAATACAAACTTCAATATCTCGTTCAACCGCAATGAGCTAACTAAACTTACCCTTCAAAAAGTATATTACTACGCCAGCACTTCCGAAGCTATTACTGAACAAGTGGTACGTATTACCGAAGGGCAGCCTTTGGGCAAGTTCTGGGGATTTATAAGTGAAGGAGTAGACCCTCAAACAGGTAATATCAAATACAAAGACCTCAATGGTGATGGTAAAATCTCAGTGTCCGATAAAACTTATATAGGCGACCCTAACCCCGATTTTACCTTTGGGCTTACCAATGACTTCTCCTATAAAAACTTCACTCTGAGCGTATTTCTACAAGGTTCTTATGGTAATGATATCTACAACGCTTCTCGTATAGAAACTGAAGGTATGTACGATGGTAAAAACCAATCAACTGCCGTGCTCAACCGTTGGAGAAAACCTGGTGATATTACCGACATTCCTCGTGCTGTAAGAAGTGCCGATAACATCAAAGCCTCTTCGCGATGGGTAGAAGATGGTTCGTATTTGCGTCTCAAAACGCTTACTCTGGCTTATAACCTTTCCAATGAGGAATTGTTGAAATATGGTATTCGCAAGATACAACCTTATTTCACAGCTCAAAACCTTTGGACACTCACTAACTACAAAGGATTTGACCCCGAAGTAAACCAAGGACTTTCAGGTCCTACGATGGGTATTGATTGGGGTACTTATCCTCAAACCAAAACTTTTATCTTTGGCTTAAACATTGATTTTTAATACCTATACAAAAATGAAAAGATATATATACCTTGCACTCTCGTTAGTAGCACTAACGGCGTGCAGTTTAGATAAAGACCCTATTTCGGAGTTCAACGAGAAAAATACAACTGCGGAGGGCAAAAGCTCTTCTGCTATAGAAACTAAAGCACAAATGCAAACCCGCTACGAGGCTATCTATGCTTTCGTACGAGGTAGTGCGCAAGAGTTCTGGACGTTAGACTTCCTACAAAATACCGAAACTCGTGCCGATAACGCTTATGCAGGTACTTCTGGCGTCGAGATTACTTCTATAGAACAGAACAGCCAAGATGCATCTAACGGAAATATCAAACGTGATTGGCAAAAATACTTAGAAGGTATCAACTTAGCCAATGTAGTAATTGCCAATGTAGATAAAGTGCCCGATGCCTCGCTTACAACAACTGAACGCAAACAGTGGAAAGCCGAAGCTAAAATACTCAAAGCGTGGCTCTTGTTTGATATGGTGCGCTTTTGGGGAGCAGTCCCTATTCCTCCTATTGAAGTCCCTGAAATATCATCTGAAAATGTAGAAGAAACCTACAAATTGCTCTTTCCTGAACGCACTTCAGTTGCCGAGGTGTACAACATCATTCGCACCAACCTCGAGGAGGCTCTCGTCGATGCTCCTGCTGTGAAGACTAACGATAAGTTCTTCTTTAGTCGCGCAGTTGCCAATGCGCTTTTAGCTCACGTATATGCCGAGAAACCTATACGCGACTACAACAAAACCATTCAGTATTGCGCAGCCGTAGAAGCCGATGGCTTTACTCTCTTGCCTAATTACGCCGATTTATTTCAAATCAACGATGCTAAAACCGATGTAAAAGTGCGTAATTCTGCTGAGTCTATCTTCGAGATTACCTACTCTCAAGGCGGACAAACTTGGTTACCAGGGCTCTTCGGCTTAAACTACACCAACCCCAATAGCACTTACGACTGGGCAAAATGGGTAACCCCTTCACGCGACCTCATAGCTGCTTTCGATGCCGAAGGTGATACCGTGCGCAAAGATCAAGCTATCGTTTGGGGGCAACCTTCTTGGAAAAATTATTACCCTTCTGAACACTATCCTTTTATGTACAAAATACGTTCAGGAGGCAGTAGTATCATCAAGTTGCGTTTAGCCGATATCCTCTTGCTCAAAGCTGAAGCTTATGCCGCTTTAGGTCAAACTGCTCAGGCGGCTGCCTTAGTAAATCAAGTACGCGCAAGAGTAGGACTTGCTGCTATTTCCGCCTCTCTTTCACAAGAACAAATGAAAGCAGTCGTACTCAAAGAACGTCGCCTTGAATTGGCTTTTGAGGGCTTCCGTTGGTTCGATTTGGTGCGTAACGATAAAGCCATTGAAACAATGAACTCTCTCAACGCAAGAGATACTGGTAGACTAAAACAAACCTACCCGCTCAACGAGAACACAGTGCTTTATCCTATTCCACAAACTGAATTAGAAAACAATAAAAAACTCACCCAAAATCCTGGTTACTAATGAAATTATTCCCGTCTTTTTTACTTGTAATACTCTGGAGCATCGCTTCCTGCAGCTGCCAGAAAAAATCCAACACAGGGGAGGAACCTACTCCTCCCCCTGTTGTTGAGCCATCGGTAGGTAAAGTGAGCGTATTGCTGACTACAGCCAATCGTCAAAAAGAATTCTACAAAGAGCAAACCGACCTAAAGCTCATCAAAAACCCTAACGCATCTTATAGTATCACCCTAAAACCCACTGAAAGATTCCAAACTATCTATGGCTTCGGGGCTGCCATTACAGGTTCTACCTGTTATAACTTGATGCAGATGTCTCCCGCCGATAGAAAGGCGTTTCTCACCGAAACCTTCTCCGAAACTGAAGGCTTCGGGCAGAATTTTGTGCGTATATCCATCGGCTGTTCCGACTTTTCTCTAAGTGAATACACTCTTTGCGATACCAAGGGAATAGAGCATTTTGCCCTCACCAAAGAGGAAACGCAATACGTGATTCCTATACTCAAAGAGATTCTCGCTATCAACCCCAAAGTGCAAATCATTGGCTCTCCTTGGACACCTCCGCGCTGGATGAAGGTCAATAACCTTACCGATTTGCAACCTCATAACCAATGGACAAGCGGTCAGCTGAACCCTGCTCACTATCAGGATTATGCGCTCTATTTCGCCAAATGGTTGCAAGCGATGAAAGACAATAGCCTGAACGTCAATGCCATTACTATACAAAACGAACCTCTCAACAGAGGCAACTCAGCTTCTATGTATATGGGATGGGACGAACAGCTTGCCTTTATCAAAAACGCCTTAGGTAAAACCCTGCGCAACAAAGGCTTTGCTGAGGTTAAAATCTACCTCTTCGACCATAATTACAACTACGATAATAAGCCTTCACAACAGCAATACCCCTTGCATATCTATAAAGATGCCGATGCCTCTCAGTACGTTGCGGGGGCTGCTTACCATAACTACGGGGGAAATCCTAACGAATTGAGCAACATTCATAACCAATACCCCAATAAAGAACTCATTTTCACCGAAAGCTCCATAGGTGCTTGGAACGATGGTCGCAATCTTGAACGCCGTCTCACCGAAGATATGCAAGAGCTCGGTATCAAAACCCTCAACAATCATTGCAAGGCGGTGATAGTGTGGAATTTAATGCTCGACGAACACGGAGCGCCCAATCGTGAAGGCGGTTGCAAAACTTGTTTTGGTGCGGTCGATATCCAAACATCCGATTATAAAACGATGCGTCGCAACTCGCATTACTACGTGATAGGTCACCTTTCGGCGGTCATCAAGCAGGGAGCGACCCGCATAGGTGTTGAAAAAACTACCGACGACAACGTGCAATGTACCGCATTCGAGAACCCTGACGGTTCTTTGGCTTGTGTGTTGCTGAATAAAAAGAAAGAAGCAACCTATCTGACCCTAAGCACCGGCAAGCACTATTTCTCTTATGAAGTACCCGCCAATAGTGTGGTATCTTTTTTGATACCTAAAATATAAACAGAAATTGTAAACTTTGCCAAAGCTCGTAGCACGAGAGGCTATAATAACTTTGGCAAAGTTGAACATCAACAAATTAATTAAGCGAATGAAAAGAATATTACTGTTGTTATTCCTATTAGTAACAACCTTTGCGAGTGCGCAAACCGCAACCCCTACAACCCTTATCAAAACCGTTATTCCGTTTGAACAACGCGACGAAACTTCTTGGATTACCCGTTATCAAGGCGATATCAATCGTTATCAGAAGGAGAATAAACGCTTAAAAGACCTCTCTTGCGACGTACTCTTTCTGGGGAGTTCGTCTATCAATCTGTGGGATACTATCTACGAAGATTTCGCCCCACTGAAACTCATTCGTCGTTCCTACGGAGGGGCTACCTTACGCGATATGATTTACAATTACAACACTATTGCCAAAGGCTATACCCCTAAAAGCATTTTGCTATACGTGGAAAACGATTTGGGCAATCATAAGGAAGGTGTAAATGCTGTGAAGTGTTTTGACCTGTTCCGTATATTTATCGACAAGCTCAAAAAAGACTACCCCAATACGCCTCTGATTGTGGTATCGCTAAAACCCTCACAACACAAAGCCGACCAGCTGAAAGACCAGCTATTGGTAAACGCTCTTTTAGAGGAAAATGCCACCGCACAAGGCTATACTTATGTAGATATTACCAAAGTAATGTACGATGAAGCGGGTAATCTTCGCACTGATATCTTTAAAGAAGACAACCTACATATGAATGCCGAAGGTTATAAGCTCTGGACAGCCATTCTCAAACCGCTTCTTATTAAAAAAGTGAGAGGAGAATAAATTAGCAAGTTAACAGATTAACAGATTTGTAAATGAAGAGTGAGACGTATATTAGGAGATATAGAACTTTTAGA
Organism: Capnocytophaga sp. oral taxon 380 str. F0488; assembly: GCF_000318255.2. Classification (NCBI taxonomy): domain Bacteria; kingdom Pseudomonadati; phylum Bacteroidota; class Flavobacteriia; order Flavobacteriales; family Flavobacteriaceae; genus Capnocytophaga; species Capnocytophaga sp. oral taxon 380. The sequence goes on along the minus strand of NZ_KB291242.1, from coordinate 37,070 downwards.
CTGCTGAAAAAATGTTAAAGTATGCTAAAAGGACAAGAAAAACACAAACTTTTTTAGGAGGTACTCATTTTTTACCTTAAATAACTAAAATACTAATAATCATTTTATTACATTACTTTTTGTGTTTTACTTTTCAGCCACTTTGGACGAACCTAAAGCGAACCTAAGGCGAAGGTAAGGCGAAGCTAAACCGAAGATAAGGCGTTACTAAACTGAAAATCAATTGGCTAAAAAGGGGTATGAAAATCTGAAGAAAATATGTTAAAAATTAGTTTTTGACGAAAAAAAACGCAAAAATATTATCTCTGAAAAAAAATGAAATTTGTTTTATTGAGAGGTAGTATTTTTATTTGCTCAATTCTAAGAACACTAACAACTAAAAATGACTAATATGAAAAATATAAAAACTTTACTGCTTTGCTGTGTCGTAGGTACGCTCTCAGCCCAGCAAACGCCTGTTTATTTAGACGCTTCACAACCCATTGAGAAGCGTATAGACGATGCCCTCTCGCGAATGACTTTAGAGGAAAAAGTAGCTATGTGCCACGCTCAATCTAAGTTCAGTTCACCTGGCGTGCCCCGTTTGGGTATCCCCGAAAACTGGATGACCGATGGTCCTCACGGCATACGCCCCGAAGTACTCTGGGACGAGTGGAATCAAGCAGGATGGACAAATGATAAATGTACCGCTTTCCCCGCTCTCACTTGCCTTGCTGCCACGTGGAATCCCGCTCTCAGCAAAGCCTACGGAAAAGCCATAGGCGAAGAAGCCCGCTATCGCAACAAAAACGTACTCTTAGGTCCTGGGGTGAACATCTACCGCATTCCTCTCAACGGTCGCAATTTCGAGTATATGGGTGAAGACCCTTATTTGGCATCCAAAATGGTCGTGCCTTATGTACAAGGCGTGCAAGCCAATGGCGTTGCCGCTTGTGTGAAGCACTATGCGCTTAACAATCAAGAAATCAACCGCCATACCGTGAATGTAAAGGTAGACGACCGCGCCTTGTATGAGATTTACCTCCCCGCTTTCAAAGCCGCTGTGCAAGAGGGAAAAGCGTGGAGCATAATGGGGTCTTATAACAAATATAAAGACCAATGGGCTTGCCAAAACCAATACCTATTACAAGATATCTTGCGCAAAGAATGGGGCTTCGACGGTGCCGTAGTATCCGATTGGGGTGGAGTGAACAACACCGATGGTGCTGCCCTCCACGGATTGGATATGGAATTTGGTACTTGGACTGACGGAATGGCTGAAAACCGCTCGAATGCTTACGACCATTACTTCCTTGCGCAACCTTTTCTCGAAAAACTGAAATCGGGGGAAATAAAAGAAGAAGTAGTGAATGAAAAGGTGCGCAATATCCTCCGACTTGTATTCCGCACCAATATGGCAGCCAATCGACCCTTTGGGTCATTCGCTTCACCAGAACACTTTGCCGTCGCTCGCAAGATAGGGCAAGAAGGCATCGTACTGCTCAAAAACGATAAAAATATATTGCCTATCGACGTTAAAAAGGCAAAAACCATAGCCGTAATAGGCGAGAATGCTATTAAAATGATGACCGTAGGTGGAGGAAGTTCCTCACTTAAAGCCGTTCACGAGATACTCCCCTTAGACGGAATCAAAAACCGCATAAGCAATACTGCCAAAGTGCTCTATGCACGTGGCTATGCTAGCGATGATTACAAAGACCAAGACGGGCTTGCTGCCAACGACATCACCGATAAACGTCCGGCGCAAGAACTCCTTGCTGAAGCCGTAAAAACCGCTAAACAAGCTGATGTCGTTATCTTTATAGGCGGACTCAACAAACACGACGGTCAGGATTGCGAAGGTAACGATCGCAAACAATACGGCTTACCTTACGGACAAGATGCCGTGATTGAGGCTTTGGCAAAAGCCAATAAAACCTTGGCAGTAGTACTCATTTCGGGTAATGCAATGGCGATGCCTTGGGTGAAAAGCGTACCCGCTATCGTACAAGATTGGTATTTAGGTTCTGAAGCAGGCAACTCTCTCGCCGATGTACTCTTCGGTGATGTGAACCCCTCAGGGAAATTGCCTTTCACTTTCCCAGTGCGTTTGGAGGACAATGGCGCAATAGCCTTAGGTGAATACCCAGGTGGTAAAGAGGTTACCTACCTCGAAGGCATTTTGGTAGGCTACCGCTACGCCGATACCAAAGGGATAAAACCGCTATTCCCTTTCGGTCACGGACTCTCCTACACTACTTTCAAATACGGAAAACTCACCGCCAATAAGAAGACCACCAACGGCGATATCAGCTTCTCGGTAACAGTACAGAACACCGGCAAACGCGATGGCGCTGAAGTAGTACAACTCTATTTGCACGACGAAGAAGCCTCAGTGTTACGTCCGTATAAAGAACTCAAAGGTTTTGAGAAAGTATTCTTGAAGGCAGGAGAAACCAAAACCATAACTTTCCACATCACCAAGCAAGACCTTTCCTTCTTTGACCCCAACCAACACGCTTGGGTAGCCGAAAAAGGAACTTTTAAAGCGTTAGTAGGCACCTCTTCTGGCGACATTAAAAGCACAGTAGATTTCACCTTAGAATAAATATTTTTTACTTTTCATATGAAAAAAGCTTGAAGTCTTGTAGACTTCAAGCTTTTTTGCTTAAAGGAGCTTCCTCCACTTTGCCAAAGTTGAATTGACGACAACATTTTTTCATCATTTATCATTTATCATTCGCAATTGTTTTTTATCTTTGCCACATTATTAAGTGTCTATAATGAAGAAAAACATACTCCTCGCCCTGCTTTCAGGGGCTTTACTCGCCTGTGCGTGGGTAACTTACGGCATTACTGCCCTTATATTCATTGCCTTAGTACCTCTCTTACTAATGGAAGCGCGCATTAGGCGTGATTACCAGCATACGAAACGCAAGGTGTTTGCACTATCTTATTTGGCTTTTCTCACTTGGAATATCCCTACCACCTGGTGGATATGGTACTCTACCCAAATAGGAGCAATTTTTGCTATTTTGGCAAACACTCTCTTGATGACACTCACTTTCTTCCTCTACCATATCGTAGCGAAACGTATGAACCGCAAAGTGTCGCTCGTTTTCTTAGTAGCGATATGGCTCTCTTTTGAGAAATTCCACCTCACGTGGGACGTCTCTTGGCCTTGGCTGAACTTAGGAAACGTTTTTTCCGAACAAGTTACGTGGATACAGTGGTACGAATATACGGGCACTTTCGGGGGCTCACTATGGGTATGGCTTGTGAATATCGTACTTTTTATAGGCTTAACTGATTATCTTTCTACTAAAAACCGTAAAGCATTTGCTCGAAAAGTGGGGGTGGCAATGCTCTTTTTTGCTATTCCTGTGGTGATTTCGTATTTCCAGTATATCAATTATAGCGAAGCAGGCAAAAAGACAATCAATGCTATTGTTTTACAACCTAATATTGATCCTTATCAAGAAAAATACGCACTTTCCAATCAAGAAGTAGGTAGGCTCTTGGTACAACTTGCCACTGAAAATATAGACAACCAAGTGAATTTTATCATCACTCCCGAAACGGTTTTTGCTGAGAACATTAAGTTACAAGATTTACCTGTTTCGTGGGAAGTATCTATTTTGCGTACTTTACTCAGTCACTATCCTAATGTAAACTGGATAGCAGGAGCTTCTATGATTGAGTTTGTAAGAGACAAAGCCCAGACAACCTCACAAAGCAACTACTTGCCCGACTATGGTTTTTGGTACAACGATTACAATTCGGCTTTCTTGCTCAATCGCAATGCCGAAGTACCACTGTATCACAAGAGCAAACTGGTGGTAGCAGTGGAAAATTTCCCTTATCAGCAGGTGCTAAAACCTATTTTAGGCGAAACCCTTATCAACCTTGGCGGTACGGTAGCCCTGAAAACTACCCAGCCTGAACGCACTGCCTTTGCAGGAGTAGACACCGAGGGCAAGGCAGCACCTATCATTTGCTATGAGACTATCTATGGTGAGTTTGTAACGGGCTATATTAAGAAAGGGGCTAACTTCTTGGCTATCCTTACCAACGATGCGTGGTGGCGCGATACGCAGGGTTACAAACAGCTACTCAGTTACACCCGCTTGCGTGCGATTGAAACCCGTCGCAGCGTAGCCCGCAGTGCTAATACAGGCGTTTCCGCTTTTATCAATGGTAGGGGAGATATACTCAAAACTCTTCCTTACGGCACCCGAGGTAGTTTGAAAGGTACCATCGCCTTAAACGACGAACTCACATTTTACGTTCAAATGGGCGACTACATCGCTCGCATTGCGTATTTCTTGGCGTTTTTTGTATTCTTGTATGCGGTATTGAGGAAACGTGAAAAAGGTCGTAGCACGACGGGCAACTAAAAATTTTGGCAAAGTTGAATACCTCTATTTGCATCACTTTTCTAACGACTAAAAAACTAACGAGTAAATCGTATGGAACACTACATTTCAAACGAAGTCCTTCTGCTTGAGCAACTAACCGCTATTATAGAAGGCGATACACAACTGAAACTCTCAGAAGAAGCGGTAATTAATATCGAAACTTGTCACCGTTTTCTCAGTGATTATCTCCAAAAAGACCCCAAAGCTCTGAACAAGCTCTCGGTAGACTCTATGTCCCTCTTGCGGCATTATGCTTGTGGCATAGGTGAGCGCATTCCTAACGAGATTGTTAAGCTGATGCTTTTCCTGAAAATACAATCCTTCTCCTACGGCTATAGTGGGGTACGATTAGCTTTGGTACAACGTCTCATCGACTTTTATAATCACGGGGTCTTCCCTGTAGTTTATTCCAAAGATATCCCCGATGAACGCATTGCCTTAGCACACCTTGCCTTGCCTCTGTTTGGTGAAGGCGAAGTGTGCATACAGCACAAAGTCTATTCGGCTCAAGAGTTAGAAGGCAAATACGGTTGGCAACCTCTATCGTCAGAAGGACGCGAAGCTGATGCTCTGCTGAATGGTACCCAGCTCACCACCGCTTATGGCATCTACAACCTTAGCAAATCACTCAAACTTATTCAGTGGGCTGATTTTGTAGCATCGGTTTCCACACAAGTATTTGGAGGCAACCTCTCGGCATTCTCGGAAGCAATGCAAGTGGTACGTCCGCACAAAGGACTTGTAGAAACTGCCGAACATCTTCGTATGCTTCTGAAAGACAGTGTCCTCTCTGAGCACCCACAAGCCTTCTCGTCTATGCCCGAAGCTTTTTGCTCTATCCCTCAAATACACGGAGCCGTCCGAGAGTCGATTGCGGCTATTCGTAAGGTAATTAAAACCGAGATGAACTCAGTTACCGATAACCCTATTCTCTTCCCCGAAACTCAAGAAGTTATCTTCGGAGGTAATTCACATACTCTGCCTCTCTCATTAGCAATGGACTTTTTGGCGATTACCCTCACCAGCTTGGGCAATATCAGCGAGCGACGCGTGTTCTACTTGCTTTCTAATATCGGTAAAGAGATAGAAACTGAAATAGATTATCCTATTTTTCAGCGTATCATAGAAGGAATATTGAACGAAAACCGTCGTCTTTCCACTCCTGCAAGCATCGAGAGTCCAATTTTATTTGAAAAAACAATAGACATTAAAGGAATGGGAGGTAGTTCGGCTATTAAATGCGAGCAAGTAGTGAAGAATATAGAAGAAATATTGGCTATTGAACTCATTTTGGCTACTTCACTGTGGAAAAAGAAACAATTTGAGCATCATTCAGCTTTATTTAAGGAATATCTCTCTTTTATGGCAGAAGAGGAAGTAACTACCCTCAAGAAGCAAATAGAGCACACAATAAGGTTTTTTGAAATGAACAATGAATAATTGATAATTAATTCATATCTTTGGGGCAAAATTGTTCAATTTTTAATTATTAAAAGTTATGTTGAAATTACAAACTGTTCTTTCTTTGGTATTATCGATGTTTGCCTTTCATATATTTGCACAAGACGGAAAACCTAATAACTTGACGATGTTTGTAGGCACTTATACCGAAGGAGGCAATTCTAAAGGTATTTATACCTACCGTTTTAATCAGGAGAATGGAACTTTCGAACTGCTGAGCAGTGCTACCGCTGCCAATCCTTCTTTCTTGACGTTATCCCCCGATGGGAAACATCTGTACGCAGTAAGCGAATATAACGACGGACGACAAGGAGCTTACTCGTTTGATTTGAGTCAAGATAAAGCGCTTTTGAGTTATCCCGTTTTTCAATCCACTGTCTCTAAGGAGAGTTCTAAGGAAGAGCTGAAACAGGCGGGTGCTGACCCTTGTCATATTGTTACTGACGGTAACTATGTTATTACGGCTAATTATACAGGGGGCGACATCAGTGTTTTCCCGCTAGATGCAGAAGGTAAATTAAAAGCAGAGACACAGCATATTGCTTTTGTAGGAAAGACACCCAAGCGCGTGGCACATATCCACTGCATTATTCCCACCCCTGATAAAAAGTATATATTAGCAACTGATTTGGGCAACGACCGCGTGTATCGCTTTCGTTACAACAAGAAAGCACGTAAAAACGCTGAGGTGCTCACCGCTCAGCGAGTAGCTTATGAGGTGAGCGACGGACAAGGTCCTCGCCATCTTACGTTTAGTAAAGATGGACGTTTTGCTTATTTGATAGGCGAATTGGGTGGAGAGTGTGTAGTGCTCGGCTATCGCAAAGGTAAGATGAAAGAAGTACAGCGTATAATGGCTGATGAAGGTGGCGGGCGTGGTAGTGCCGATATACATATCAGTCCCGATGGGCGTTTTCTGTACACCTCTCACCGATTAAAGAAAGACGGTATTGCAATTTTTGCTATTGACCCTGAGAAAGGTACTTTAACCAAAATAGGCTACCAACTCACAGGTATTCACCCCCGCAATTTTGCTATTACTCCTAATGGTAAATACCTTTTAGTAGCTTGCCGAGATGATAATAAAATTCAGATTTTTCAACGTGATGAAGAAACTGGCGAACTGACTGAAACGCCAGAAGAGATTGAGATAGATAAACCTACTTGTATTGTGTTTGCAAAATTGAACTAAAATAAGTACTTTTGTCGTACTATTAATTATCAATTGTTTATGACCGACTTAGAAATCGCCCAAAAGGCACAGATGCTCCCTATCAGAGAGGTAGCTAAAAAATTAAACATCAGTGAGGACGACCTCGACCCTTACGGGAAATACAAGGCGAAACTACCGTTGCACCTCATCGACGCTGAGAAGATGAAAAACAGTAAGTTGGTGCTCGTTACGGCTATTACCCCTACCCCTGCGGGTGAGGGCAAGACCACGGTGAGCATTGGTCTGACGGAAGGGCTTAACAAAATAGGCAAAAAAGCGATTGCCGTATTGCGTGAACCATCGTTAGGTCCTGTTTTTGGTATCAAAGGAGGGGCAGCTGGTGGAGGATACTCACAAGTGGTACCTATGGAGGACATCAACTTGCATTTTACAGGCGACTTTTCGGCTATTGAGAAGGCTAACAACCTATTGGCGGCTGTCATTGATAATAATATCCAAAGCAAAACACACTCTATTGGCATCGACCCACGCACCGTAGTTTGGAAGCGCGTAATGGATATGAACGACCGTGCCCTACGCCATATAGTGGTAGGTTTAGGCGGTGCTACTCACGGAGTACCTCGCGAAGACGGTTTTAACATCACTCCTGCTTCTGAGATTATGGCAATACTATGTCTTGCCGAAAGTTTTTCTGACCTGAAAAAACGTATTGGCAACATCTATGTAGGCAAGAAATTTGACGGCACACCTGTATTTGCGCGCGACTTGAAGGTGGTAGGGGCTATGGCGCTTTTGCTCAAAGAAGCCATCAAGCCTAACCTTGTGCAAACGCTTGAAAACAATCCTGCTATCTTGCACGGAGGCCCGTTTGCTAGCATTGCGCAAGGTACAAACACTGTTTTGGCTACCAAAATGGGATTATCGTTAGGTGAGTACGTAATTACCGAAGCAGGTTTTGGCGCTGACCTTGGGGCTGAGAAATTCCTCAATATCAAATGTACTTCAGCAGGATTAGCTCCCGATGCAGTGGTGATTGTAGCAACTATCCGCGCCTTGCGTCATCACGGAGGGGCTAAAAAAGAAGAATACAACACTCCTTCCTTGCAAAAAGTGAAACTCGGTATTGCCAATTTGGAAAAACACATCGAGAATGTGCAACTTTTTGGTCTCAAAGCAGTAGTAGCGATTAACTATTTCCCTAACGATAGTGAAGAAGAGATTGCCTATGTAAAAGAAGTATGTGCTCAAAAAGGGGTAGAAGCTATTGTAAGTAAAGGGTTTAGTGAAGGAGGTAAAGGTACCGAAGAACTTGCTCGCGCTGTCGTGGCTATAGCCCAAAGTGGTGAGAGTCATTTTAGTCCGCTATACAGCAATGAAGCGAGTATAGAAGAGAAAATAACAGCAGTAGCTACTAAGATTTACGGAGCGAGCAAGGTGAATTACAACAGTAAAGCCGTAAGTCAGTTGAAACAAATCAAAACATTAGGCTTTGATAAAATGCCTATTTGTATAGTGAAGACGCCTAAATCGCTCAGTGATGACGAGAAGAAACTCGCCCGTCCTACCGATTTTGAGGTAACCGTGCGAGAGTTTGAGTTTGCCTCAGGGGCGGGCTTTGTAATCCCAATCTTGGGCGATACTGTGCGTATGCCGGGACTCCCTAGTGTGCCTGCCGCCGAAGGTATGGATATAGATGACGAGGGAGTTATCACAGGACTCTCTTAAAAGGTAAAAAGAGCTTGTTCGGAAAGTTTTGCTTTGAAGAGTCTTTACAAAATTCCCCTACGAATGTAACGAAAATATGATTGATTAAGTTAGTTTTCAACTTTGCCAAAATTTAAAACTTTGGCAAAGTTTGCGATGCAAAGCCAGCGAATACTTGTAGCTGGGTATGTGACGATTTTTAGACTTTTTGGACACTCTTTACTCAGCTTGTACTCATACTACACTTAAAACGGATAATTGATACCGAAGTTGAACACGGTTTCTTTGATTCTGAATTTCTTTATCCAGCGGTTGCTCATTTCTTCGGCAGGGTCATATGTAGGTATACCCATATCAAGGCGAATTACAAAGAAGTTGAAGTCGTAACGCAACCCAAATCCGGTACTTAACCCCACATCTTTTAATGAAGAAAGGTCTTTAAACTTGTATTCTTCAAAACGAGTATTATCGGCTACGTTCCAGATATTTCCCACATCGGTGAAGAGGGCGCCTTTCAGTGCCCCTAAGATAGGGAAACGATATTCGAGATTGAGCGTAATCTTCATATTGGCTTCGTTGTAATCTAAAATCGAACCACTTGAACCAGGTCCTAAACGATAGGCTTTAAAACCACGGTTATCGGTAGTACCTCCGGCAAAGTAGCTTTGTGAAAACGGAATATTATCGGAGTTACCATAAGGGATAGCTATCCCTAAGAAGGAACGGAATGCTAATGAACTCTGTTTGGCTATGGGGAAGTGCTTGATAAAATCGACCTCAGCTTTGGCATATTGAGCGTATTCTACCCCAAAAATCTTATTCTTAGTACTACCTTCGGTATTGACCACTTTATAAGTAGCTGTCAAAGCATTGAGCAAACTCCCCGCTCCTTCTATCTTGAAACGCAATTGTGAGAAGTTGCGTTCAAAAAACTGTGATTTGCTATTGATGATATAAGTAAAACTACTTGATACAATAAAGTCATTATTTGTAATACGACGATAGCGTTCAGAAATAGCATATATAGGCAAAATATCTTCACCTTGAACTACCAGATTCCTTTCGAATACATCATTTATAAAGTTAAAAGTCCCCTCAGTAGGGGTAAGATTGCCTTTGTCGTCTACATATCGGCTACCTAAACTGTATTTTTTAGCAATATCGTTCAGCCTTTCATAAGTACTTTGGTAAATATTGAAGAAATTACCTGGGTTGATATTGTTTACGTATTGTACGTTTATCAAATCGAAAATGACTTTGTTCTTCTGCTTACGCGGATTCCATACATAGCGCAACAAACCCGAAGTGGTACGTTTATCGAGCCCTATATTTGTTTGGTAGCTCATACCTGTTTGCAAGATAGTTTGTGGGGTCATATAATAGGGGATGAGCTTGCGCGTATTCAGCGGGAAAACGATAGAAGGAAAGATGAAACGTATATCGCCACTGACTTCTGAGGTATTGAAAAAGCGTGTATCTTTAAGCGTAGGTTGCGAGGCAAAAGTGCCTTGTAAGTTCAGCTCTAAGGTTTCTGCTCCACGAAAGACATTGCGTGCTGCAAACGAAGTTCCTACCCCAAAACCTATCGCTTCAATCTCAGAACGCTTTACCTCATTGGTAAGTCGCAATGAAAACTTATCTAAGGACGAAAGGTAGATATTAGCATCGAGTTTATTTTGCAAGGTGTCATTGGTAGCGTATTTGAAGTCCATATTTGGGTAGCGGAAAACGCGCAGGTTGTTGAACTGTCGGTAGGTATTTCCGCGCTCTAAATCGGAGTAGATTTGTCCTTTTCTGAGGCTTGTAGCGTGGTACAACACACGTGGACGATAACGCAACTTGCCCTTGTAATAAATAATCATATTGCGGTACTCCAAAGAATCTAAAGAGCTCTTATCTACCTTGTTGTCGTAATCGGTATACAGACGTACTTTATTGATGTGGTGTACCTTATACTTCTTGGTAGTAATCACATCGCCATCGCGTTCTATAAGGTCGCCTATATCAGTAGTTACTTGCAGTTTGTTGTCTTTTTGAGCTGTAACCGTATCGCGCTCGATTTGGAAGTTGATGGAGCTTTGCTGAAAGGTATAAAAACCGTTGTTGCGAAAGAGCTCGTACAGGCGTGAACGTTCATTGCTAAAATCGGTAAGCTGGTAAGGGGCTCCTGATTTTAGGAAGGTTTTTGCCTTGTTTTGTTGGTAAACTGAATCTATTTCAGGAGAAGTGATATGCGTCTTTAAGCTATCGATATAATAGCGCTCGCCGGTAGTGATATAATAGCCCACTTTGGCTTGTTGTTTTTCTTCATTAGGGAGAATAAAGATGCTATCAGTTACTTTGTTATTGAAATAGCCTATACTTCTGAAATAAGCTCCCAACTGCTTGGTGGATTTGTGTACGCGTGCTGTATCTAATACCGATGGGGCTTCGCCTATCTTCTGCAACTGGTGATCGATGCCTGAAACGAAAAACGACTTCTGTAAGCGACCCACTTGTTTTTTAGAGAGAAAACCATCTAAAAACCTATGCCAACGAGGGTGTGTATCGAGCCATTGGACAAAATCCTTTTCGGCATTAGGGTTTCCTAAATTGTAGATATATAGACTGATAGGCATTCCTAAAACATACGAATTGGGCTTTTGTAATACAAAATTGTTTATCTTTGCATCGTCGGTCTTAGTACCATTCACATATACGAGGTTTTCACGGAGCAAATGGCGGTCGTTAGGGACACGCTTGGTAGCATCGCACGAAAAGAGAGCAATGGCTAACACGAATAACAGACTGATAACGCTTAGTTGGGAAAGAGATTTTCTCACAAGTTTTTGTTTTTAGGGCTCAATAATAAGAATTTTCAAAGAAATAAATCTCTTTTTTAGGAGAGAAATTGAACAAATTAAAAGAATCTCCCTAAAGGGAGAGAAATCGAGCAAACCACAACAAATCAAACAAAAAGCAACCATTTATTTGTTTGATTTGAATAGATTTGTTTAATTTCTAAGGTGCAAGCCTTATCATTTTTTGGCAAAAATACACAATTATTTTATGCTTAGCAAAAATCAAGTAAAATTAATTCAGAAATTACAACAGAAGAAATACCGCAATGAGCTGAATCTCTTTATAGTAGAGGGGAAAAAGAGCATTGTGGAATTTCTGCAAGCGGGTTACCGTTTAGAGTTACTTATCGCTACCGAAGTGTTTGCCACAGCGCTGAACGGTCAGCCTATTACCTTAGTGAGCAAAGAGGAACTGCGGAAGGTGAGTAGCCTTAAAAATCCCGATGAGGGCTTGGCGATTTTCCACCAACGCCAACATAAGGGCATCTTGCAAGAAGGTGTAATCCTCGCCTTAGACAACGTGCAAGACCCTGGTAATTTGGGTACGCTTATCCGCCTCTGCGATTGGTTTGGTATCGAAACGCTTATCTGCAATAGCCAAACGGTGGATTGCTACAACCCGAAAGTAGTGCAAGCCTCTATGGGTTCTCTCACAAGGGTTGCCGTACATTACGTGGATTTAGCAGGCTTCTTGGCAACTTGTGCCCTACCTTTATACGCAATGGACTTGGACGGTGAGAACCTCTACACTACCGAATTTCCCGAAGATTGTGTGCTAATCTTAGGCAACGAAGCTAACGGTATTAGCCCCGAAATACGCGCCTTGGCTAATGGCATTATCACCATTCCGCGTTTTGGCAAACTGCAACAGACGGAAAGTTTAAATGTGGCAATGGCGGGAGCGATAGTGGTGAGCCAGGTAAGAAAATTGGATAATTAGAAAATGAGAAAATGAGAGAATTAGAAAATGGGGTAAATGCCAATAATGCCAAAAATACCAGAAATGTCAATAATACCACCAAGGGGAATGGACGGGTCGGACAGGTCAGAGAAGGGGTCAGAGGATTCGAAAAGAAACGGAGGAGTTCGGAAGAGGATAGGGAGAGGTTTTGGTAAAAAAAGGCTGTAAGATGGGTGGAGTCTTAGCTTATAGGGAGCTTATAGGAAGCTTATACGAATCTTGGAAGATTGGTATAGAAAGGGTGTGAATCTTGGACGATTGGTATGGGAAGGGTATATAAGTAGTTGACTCATAATATAATACAACGATGCAAAAAACGGTGAAAACGGGGTTTCGAGGCGAAAGAAAGGGAATAGACAATAGGACTTAGGCCATAGGCACTAGGGGGGAGTATGACGGTAAAGGGAGAGAATGACGAATGACGAAAGACGAAAAAGGGGGAATGTGACGAGTCATTTATTCGGTAAGC
>NZ_KB291242.1:15206-24044 GCF_000318255.2 Capnocytophaga sp. oral taxon 380 str. F0488 | reverse complement strand
ACGAGTCATTTATTCGGTAAGCCCCCGAACCCCCCGAAGGGGGACAAGGTGAAAAAGATAACAAACCTCCCCTATCACATACTCCGCTCTCGCGGGACACATACTCAGCTGTCGCTAGCTACCTTCAAAAGGGAAATGAGGAGAGGCTCATTGGGGGCTTCTGTCAAATTGTCACCTTTTTAACCTTTGGCAAATTATTTGCTACCTACTAACGAAATAAACTAAAAATGAATCATTATGATTACCGAAGATATTAAAGACGATGACTTAGAACTTGAACAAGAGGCAACTGATAACACTCCTTCGGAAGAAGTTGAAGAACCTACTTCTGTTGAAGAGCCCGAAGAGCCCGTTAAAGAAACTTCAGAAGACCTTCTTGCGAAAGAGAAGGACAAGTTTTTGCGTTTGTTTGCTGAGTTCGAAAACTATAAGAAGCGCACTGCGAAGGAACGTGCAGAGCTCTTTAAAACTGCTGGACAAGACATTTTGTCAGCCTTGTTACCTATAATAGACGATTTTGACCGTGCTTTGGTAGAATTGGCTAAATCGGCTGATGAACATACTCTTAAAGGGGTGGAACTCATCTATAATAAACTAATAAACACTCTTAAATCAAAAGGATTAGAGAAAATAGAAGTTGCCCCTAACGACACTTTTGACAGTGAACATCACGATGCAGTTACCCAAATTCCTGCTCCTACTCCTGAAGACAAAGGCAAAATTGTAGATGTTGTGCAAACAGGCTACAAATTAGGCGATAAAGTAATACGTTTCCCTAAAGTAGTGGTAGCGCAATAAGGAGGAAGGAATGAAGAAAGATTACTACGAAATATTAGAAGTACAGAGAACGGCTACCGCTGCTGAAATAAAAAAAGCGTATCGGAAGCAAGCCTTGAAATATCACCCAGACAAGAACCCTGGTGACAAACAAGCTGAAGAGAACTTTAAATTGGCTGCCGAAGCCTATGAAGTGCTCAGCGATGATAACAAACGCGCCCAGTACGACCGCTTTGGTCACGCTGCCTTTGAAGGAGGTATGGGTGGCGGAGGCTTCTCGATGGACGATATATTCAGTCAGTTTGGAGATATTTTTGGTGGACATTTCTCGGGCTTTAGTGGTTTTAGTGGTTTCGGAGGAGGAAGCAGTCAGCAACAAGTGTACGTAAAAGGAGAAAACTTGCGTATACGGGTGAAAGTTACGCTTGAAGATATCGTAAAAGGCACTGAGAAGAAAGTAAAAGTACGCCGTAAGGTAAAAGCTGAAGATACTACCTATAAAACTTGTCCTACTTGTCACGGACGTGGGCAGGTAGTACGCCAAATGAATACGATGTTAGGCGTAATGCAAACGGCTACTACTTGTACTGCTTGTGGAGGCTCGGGCGAAGTGATTGACAAACGTGGTGCTGACAGCGATTCGCAAGGATTAAAAACCATAGAGGAGACTATTCCTATCACAATTCCTGCAGGAGTGATAGATGGTATTCAGTTAAAGATAAACAACAAGGGTAATGAAGCGCCTACGAAGAATGGTGTAGCGGGTGATTTGCTTGTGCTTATTGAAGAACAAGAACACGAAACCTTAAAACGCGAAGGCGACAACTTGCATTACGACCTTTATATTAGTTTTCCTGAGGCGGTTTTAGGTACTTCTAAAGAGATTGAAACGGTTACAGGAAAGGTGCGCATTAAACTAGACGAGGGAATACAGTCAGGAAAGATATTGCGCTTGCGTGGTAAAGGTATTCCTAACTTGCAAGGACGTGGTGCTGGTGACCTTATCATTCACGTGAATGTATGGACGCCTAAAAAGCTCACCGACAAGCAAAAAGCATTCTTTAAGGAAATGCAAGAAGATGAGAACTTCGCTCCTAAACCCGACAAGAACGAGAAATCGTTTTTTGAGAAAGTAAAAGAAATGTTTTCATAGGTTATTATTTTACTTAATAAACAAGAGAGACTGCCAAGAAGGTGGTCTCTCTTTTGTTAGGTAAAAGGTGGAAACCGCAGAGACAGATTAATTAGCAAATTAGAAGATGAGAGAATTAGAAAATGGGGGGTGCGAGCCTGAGTTAGAAAAATAAGGCTGCGCCTTGTGAAATGGAAAGGTGTTTAGTCGCGTACTTTCGGAGAAAAATCGGAGAAGTTGGGAAAAGGAGGTAAAAGAGAAAAGGCAAAGACAGTAATAGATAGTATGTATGTGAAATGATATGAAAGAAATATTACTATTGTTTATATTGAGGAAAAGTTGTACTTTTGTGTTTTAGTAATAGAGTCAAACCGGGCAGGGTGAACGATTCAGAAGGGTTTGTCTTTGGCGAACTAATTATATGTGAGCGAATTGCCTTTCGCCCTTACGATGACTGAAAACTAACGAACTATGTTAAAAGATATATTGAACTTTAGGAGAGCGGTGCGTTATTATGCGCCTACACCCATAAGTGAGGAGAAGGTGCGCGAATGTCTTAAACTCGCCACACTGGCACCTACCAGCTCTAATATGCAGTTGTACGAGCTCTACCACATCACTGATAAGGCTTTGTTAGAGAAATTAGCACACGTCTGCCTCGAACAGCGTACGGCTACCACGGCACAACAAATGGTGGTATTCGTTACTCGTCAAGACAAACACCGCTCCCACGCTCGTGCTATCTTGGAGTTTGAACGTGGCAATGTACAGCGGAACAGTCCGCCCGAAAGGCAAGCCAAGCGTATTAAAGATAAAGAGGCGTATTACAGTAAGCTGATGCCTTTTGTGTATAGTAGATTTTTTGGGCTACTAGGGCTCTTCCGCAAAGCGTTTGGGGTGGTTACCAGTTGGTTTCGACCTATGATGCAACAGCTCTCGGAAGGCGATATTCGCGTAAGTGTACACAAAAGCTGTGGACTCGTAGCACAGACCTTTATGCTAGCAATGGCAGAGGAGGGTTACGATACTTGTCCGTTAGAGGGTTACGATAGCAGACGCATTAAGAAGTTGTTACACTTACCTTGCGGGGCAGAAGTGAATATGGTGATTACTTGTGGACTTCGTGAACAGCGCGGTATCTGGGGCGAAAGGTTTAGATTGCCGTTTGAGGAAGTGTACAGACATAATGATTAATGGTTAATGAATAATGATTAGATACTAATAACTGTTTAATAATTCAAATATATGAAACTTAGGAACATAATTTTTACTTTTTTAGTTACTATTAACTTGGTAAATGCCAAAACTGAACCTGTAACTATTCAGGGAGCTGTAGGAACACTTCGCGGAGTGGTTACCACTCCTGATACTGTGAAAAAGTCTCAGAAAATCCCTACTGTGATTATCTTCCACGGACTGACTAGCAATAAAGACAAAAAGCTATATGCTACTTTGGCAGATAGCTTAGCGGCACACGGTATTGCTTCAGTACGCTTTGACTTTAACGCACACGGCGAAAGTGAAGGAGATTTTAAGAAAATGTCGTTAGATAATGAGTTGGAAGATGCACGGCGCATAATGGCATTTACTAAAAGACTCCCTTTCGTAGGTAAGATAGGCTTGATAGGACACTCGCAAGGAGGGGCTATAGCGATGCTTTTGAGTGCAGAATTAGGGAAGAAAAACGTCAAAGCATTAGGCTTATTAGCACCTGCTTCTACAATTCACGACATACTATCACAAGGGGTACTATTCGATGCCACTTTCGACCCATTGAATGTACCTGAGGAGCTTTCCTTTTTTGGAGGGAAAGTAACTGTAGGGAAGGACTATATCCTCTCAGCACAACGGTGCAAACTCATTCAGAAAGCGAGAGCATATAAAGGCAATGTATTGGTAATTCACGGTACGGGCGATAGAATGCTCTCTTATACTTACAGTGAAAATCTGCCTTATTTCTATAAATATTGTAAAGTAAGTCTCATTGAAAAGGGAGACCATTTGTTTACGTCGAAAGAAGCGCAAGCAGCAGAGATGATGACACAATTTATGCTGAAAAACTTAAAATGATTAGTAAATGTGCTAACAACTGATTGGCTAATTAAAAAAATATTCATATCTTTGCACTTTAACTAACAACCTTAATAAAAATGTATCCAATAAAATTTAAACCTATCCTCAAAGAACGCCTTTGGGGAGGTACTAAACTAAAAACATTATTCAACAAACCTATTGAAAGCGATATTACAGGCGAAAGCTGGGAAGTATCAGGCGTACCTGGCGATATCTCAGTAGTAGCCAATGGGGCTCTTAAAGGTAAAAGTCTACAAGAACTCATCGATTTATACCCTAATGAACTATTAGGCAAACACGTACACCAGCGTTTTGGTCACGATTTCCCTATCCTTATTAAGTTTATAGATGCACGCGAAGACCTTTCTATACAAGTGCACCCCAACGATAAACTCGCTAAAGAACGCCACAACTCTTTTGGTAAAACCGAAATGTGGTATGTGCTTCACGCCGATGCAGGAGCTGAACTGATTGTAGGCTTCAACAAAACAGTAACCAAAGAGGAGTATCAACAGCACCTCAATAGTGGTACTCTCACCGATATTCTCAATTACGAAAAAGTGAAAGATGGCGATACTTTCTTCATCAACACGGGCAAAGTACACGCCATAGGTAAAGGAATTATCATTGCCGAAATACAACAAACCAGCGACATCACCTACCGCGTGTACGATTTCAACCGTCGCGATAAAAATGGTAACCTGCGCGAACTTCACACTGAACTCGCTCTTGATGCTATCGACTACGAGAAAAAAGACGACTTTAAAGTGGCTTATACCAAAGACACTAACACGGTAAACAAAGTGGTGAATTGTCCTTATTTTATTACCAATTTGCTACCGCTTACCGCAGGCTATGAAAAACAACTTTCACAAGACGATTCTTTCCATATCTATATGTGCGTAAAAGGCGAAGGTATAATAGGTGATGGCACTACCGAATTACCTATCAAGCAAGGTGAAACAGTGCTTTTACCTGCTTCTTGTCACAAATTAGAGGTAAAAACCAAAGGAATGGATTTATTGGAAGTATATATTTAGACAACTAAAAACTAAAAATATGTTATATCGTTCAAGAATTAAGGGATTAGGATTTTACGTCCCTGAAAACGTAGTTACTAACGACGACCTATCCAAACTAATGGATACTAGCGATGAATGGATTCAAGAGCGCACCGGTATTCAACAGCGTCGTCACGCACTAAGAGGTAGTGACACTACTACTTCAATGGGTGTAAAAGCAAGTTTGAAAGCTATTGAAGCCGCTAATATCAATAAAGAAGAAATAGACTTTATTGTATTTGCAACCCTCAGTCCCGACTTCTATTTCCCTGGTTGCGGAGTATTGGTACAAAAAGAATTGGGTTTGCCTACTGTGGGAGCTCTCGATATCCGCAACCAATGTTCGGGCTTTATCTATGCCCTTTCAGTAGCCGACCAGTATATCAAAACGGGGATGTACAAAAATATCCTTGTGATAGGTGCTGAAACCCAATCACCTGCGCTGGATATGACCACTCGCGGTCGCAATATGGCAGTACTTTTTGGCGATGGTGCTGGGGCTGCTATCGTTTCTCGCTCCGATGACCCCGAACGCGGTATTCTCTCTACTCACTTGCATAGCCAAGGTGAATATGCCGAACAATTAGCAATGATTACCCCAGGAGTAGGCACCAAATGGGTAACCGAATTATTGGCAGAAAACGACCCTGATGATGTGAGTTATTACCCTAATATGAATGGTCAGTTTGTATTTAAAAATGCTGTGGTTCGCTTTGCGGAAGTGATAGAAGAGGGATTGAAAAGCAATGGTCTTTCTCACAAAGATATTAATATGTTGATTCCTCACCAAGCTAATTTGCGTATCTCACAGTTTGTACAACACCAATTCAAACTCACCGATGAACAAATATTCAACAATATAATGAAGTACGGTAACACTACCGCAGCTTCTATACCTATCGCCCTTACCGAAGCAGTTCAACAAGGCAAAATCAAGGACGGAGACCTCGTAGTACTTGCTGCCTTTGGTAGTGGCTTTACTTGGGCAAGTGCTATCATCCGTTGGTAGTCCATAGCGTGGCAGACAGTCACAGTGTGACATAGAATAAAAAGGCTGTTGAACAGATAAGTTTGTTCGACAGCCTTTTTTATATGTACAAATTACTGGTGTACGCCACAGTAACGATTTATCATTGAGTACTAAACATTATAATAAGTTCTTTGCGGAGGTCAGCTTCTGTGAGGTTATTAGTAGCACCTAATCCTTTGCTTTTTAGGTCTATTTCGCGCAAAGCAGCTATGATGGCGCTTACGCGCTTCATTGGGTAATGTTGAGCTCCTGAACGAAGGTCTTTGATACCAAAGATAGGTACTTTTAGGGTCGCCATTACATTCTTTTCACTTTGGTCGGTAAGACCGTGAAAGCCTAAGAGCTGTTGGAAATAACCGTAAAGCACCGTGAGTGTCATCACCAAAGGGTTGTCCTTAGGATTATCGGCGAAGTGTTTCAAAATACGCGTTATCTTGTACATATCGTGAACTGCAATAGCATTCTTGAGTTCATAATTATTAAACTCCTTGCTAATTCCTATGTTCTTCTCTATAATATCAGGCGTTACTTCTGTATTTTCGGGGACGATGAGCGCCAATTTGTTTACCTCGTTTTGTATCCTACTCAGGTCGGTACCCAAGAAATCTACTAACATCTGTATTGCTTTAGGCTGAATGCTGAGATGTTTCTTCTTCAACACATCAGGTAACCACGTAGCTATCTGATTCTCGTAGAGTTTTTTGCTTTCCAAGAGCACGCAATCCTTATTCTTTTGCAAGGTTCTCAACAATTTCTTGTGAGCGTCTAACTTCTCGTATTTGTAACAGAACACCAGTACGGTCGTAGGCGTAGGGTTCTCTACATAAGGCACGAGTTGGTCGATAGTGCTTTTAAGGTTTTGCGCCTCTTTTACGATAATCACTTGATGGTCGCTCATCATCGGGAACCGACGTGCATAGTCGATAATAGTCGGCACACTCACGTCCTGACCATAGAGTACTATCTGGTCAAATCCCTTTTGGTCTTCTTGTAATACGTGGTCTTCAATATAATCAGAAACGATATCTATGAAATAAGGTTCTTCCCCCATCAGGAAGTAGATAGGGGCTATAATTCCTTTTTTTATGTTAGCTACAATAGTTTTTACTTCATTCATAGTGCAAAAATACAAAAAATATTCTACTTTTGCAGTATGGAAGCTCTAAATTTCAAAAACTACTCTTTTCGCCTGAAAAAAGCTGACGATAAGCTGTGGATATTCGACCTCATTCGTCGCAAGTACGTGGTACTACAACCCGAAGAATGGGTGCGCCAACACGTAGTACATTTCCTCATAGAAGAAAAAGGTTATCCAAAATCGCTTATCAATGTCGAGAAAAAGCTCTCTGTAAACGGACTCACTAAGCGTTACGACGTGGTAGTCTATTCCAAAAAAGGAGTAGTGCTCTTGGTAGTGGAATGCAAAGCGCCTAGCGTGACTATCACCCAACAAACATTCGACCAGATTGCACGCTATAACCTCAGCCTCAATGCCCAATACCTAATGGTCACTAACGGCATTACTCATTATTATTGCCAAACAGACTATAACCAATACAAATATATATTCTTAGCAGACCTTCCTCATTATAACGACCTCACACTATGACTCTCGCCATCGTAATACTCAACTGGAACGGCAAAACACTGTTGCAACAATTCCTCCCCTCGGTAGTACAATATACTTCCGAAGGGCAAATCTATGTGATTGACAATGCTTCTACCGACGATTCCATCGCTTTTCTACGCTCACACTTCCCCGAAGTAACTATCCTAGAAAACCCTACTAATAGTGGGTATGCAGGGGGGTATAATCACGCTTTACAACACATTGAAGCTGATATCTACTGTCTGCTCAACTCCGACGTAAGAGTAACCGAAGGCTGGCTCACTCCCATCTTACGCACTTTTGAAAACGAACGCATTGCCGTAGTACAACCCAAGATAAAAGATGAAAAACGCCCCTCTTATTTCGAGTACGCAGGAGCAGCTGGGGGCTTTATCGACAAGTACGGGTTCCCGTATTGCAGAGGGAGAGTATTTGAGCGCGTAGAAGAAGATAAAGGTCAGTACAACACCCCTTCCCCCTCCCCTATCTTCTGGGCATCGGGGGCGTGTTTTTTTATTCGCGCAGAAATATTTCACCTATTAGGTGGCTTCGACGAAGATTTCTTCGCACATCAAGAAGAAGTCGACTTGTGTTGGCGGGTACATCACCTCGGCAAGCAGGTAGTGTATTGCGCCGAGAGTACCGTCTATCACGTGGGAGGAGCAACACTCACGGCTACCAACCCTAAGAAAACCTACCTCAACTTCCGCAACAGTCTTTTTATGTTACTGAAAAACCTCCCTTCCAAAAGCCTTTACACTACGCTCTTCCTCCGTATGGTGTTGGACGGCATTGCAGGAGTGCGTTTCCTTTTGCAGGGCAAACCCTGCTTTTTGTGGGCGATTGTGAAGGCACATCTTCATTTCTATAAAAGATTTCACTTCTTTAAAAAGAAGCGTCCTTCTCAGCTTATCACTGATTATTACCAAAAGAAATCCATTGTGTGGGAACACTTTGTTGTAGGCGATAGATAAATAGATGTCTGCTTGATATATAACAATTCTCTTTTCTGTCACACTTCCCCCCTAGTGCCTATGGCCTAAGGCCTGTCATCTCTTCCTCTTTCTTTCGCATCGAAACTCTGTTTTTAACATTTTTGACGTTGTTATATTACGGTATAAATCAATTACTTATATACCCTTTCTATACCAATCGT
>NZ_KB291242.1:6072-15186 GCF_000318255.2 Capnocytophaga sp. oral taxon 380 str. F0488 | reverse complement strand
CCCTTTTTTCATCAAAACTCCTCTTAACCTTCTTTTGAATTTCTCCGTTTCCTTCCGAATACTACACCCCCTCCTCTGACCTGTCCGACCCATCCGAAAAGTTCGACCCGTTTATTCCTCTTGGTGGTATTATTGGCATTTCTGGTTTTTCTGGTATTATTGGCATTTACCCCATTTTCTAATCTGTTAATTCTCTCATTTTCTCATTTTCTCATTTTTCAAATTTGCTAATTTACTAATTGTTTTATACTTTTGCACCTGAAAACAACTTCACTATTATGAAAAGAAAAACCGTTCTCATTATTTTAGCCGTTATATTGCTAATTATCATTTTGATTATTGGTAAAAAAGCAGGTTGGTTTGGCGAAGAAAATTCTGCCATAAACGTCGAAACTCAAAAAGTAATTCCTACAACAATCATCCAAAAAGTGTCGGCTACAGGAAAAATACAACCCGAATTGGAAATCAAGATATCGTCGGAAGTATCAGGAGAAATTATAGAACTCCCTGTAAAAGAAGGGCAAATGGTAAAAAAAGGCGACCTTTTGGTGCGCATCAACCCCGATATTTACCAATCGGTAGTGAAGCGTAGTGCTGCAAGTTTAGAAACCGTACGCGCCAGCTTGCAACAGTCCAGCGCTACCCTCAAAGAAGCCGAAGAGAGCTATAAGCGCAACAAAGTCTTGTTCGATAAGGGCGTAATCTCAAAATCCGATTGGGATAAAGCTGTTTCAGCCTACGAGGTAGCCAAAGCCTCTCGCGAGTCAGCTCGTTTTAATGTACAGAGTGCAATGGCAAGTGTTTCCGAAGCCCAAGACAACCTCAAAAAAACAATTATTTATTCACCTACCGATGGCACCATTTCTAAGCTCAGTGTAGAGTTGGGCGAGCGCGTAGTAGGTACGATGCAAATGACGGGTACCGAGATTATGCGTGTGGCAAATCTTCATAATATGGAAGTAGAAGTAGATGTAAATGAGAACGATATCGTAAAAATAAGTGTAGGCGACTCGGTGAATGTCGAAGTAGATGCTTACCTAAAACGCGTGTTCAAAGGTACCGTTACCAATATCGCCAATACCGCCAATACCACCACTAGCGCAGACCAAGTAACGAACTTCAAAGTCAAGATACACATCGAAGAAGCATCGTATAAAGACCTCTCAGAAAGCAAACCGGTTGGCTATTCACCCTTCCGTCCAGGTATGACCGCAACGGTAGATATTATCACCCAAACCAAAAAAGACGCAGTTGCAGTACCTATCAGTGCCATTATTGTAAGGAAGAAATCTGAAATCGACCCTAAAACTCCTAAGGAAGAAGCCGACAAAAAGCAGGAAGCGGTGTTTGTGCTCAAAGACGGTAAAGCTGAACTCCGTGCGGTAAATACCGGCATTCAAGACAATGTGAATATCGAAATCCTTTCGGGTGTAGCCAAAGACGAGATTATTATCACCGGTCCTTATAATGTGATATCTAAGACTCTTAAGAATAATGAAAAAGTTAACAAATTAGCAAATTAGTAAATTAGAAGGAACAGAAGAATATCAAAAACTATCTGACGAAGAGAAAGAAGAAATATTTAAAATAGCAAAATATGAACGTGAAGCAAATCCTAACAATCTTTGTAATTAGTCTTCTAATATTTCTTAGTAGTTGCAATTCTATGAAAAGGCAAATAGATCCTTATCAAGAGAAAATTGGCAAGAAAGGCGATGATTACTCATTGTCTTATTATAAAAGTAAAAGGGCGTCGGTTAAAAGTATTTTAAATATTAAAATTTTTGAAGGAGACGGCTCTTTGTCAACTAGTAATTTGTATTTACATATTAATGGACTGCCTATTATTTCAAATTATAAAGAAGCTAATTTTTATCTTCTTCCTAATAGAAAATACGATGTGCAAGTCACTACTTTTTCAGGGTATAAAGGTGTGTATATAAATAATATAAAGATGAAAGAGAAAGATTCGGTAGTGCTAAATGTATATCTGAAAGAACCTGCTCTAATATTTTGTGAGTAGCACAAAATGAAGAAAGGCTATACACGCCGTGACAAATTAGCAAATTATTTTGTATAATAAATAAAAAGTATTACTTTTGCGCAAAATTTATAAAATTCTATTAGTTTATGTATTGGACGTTAGAACTTGCATCTTATTTAAGTGATGCTCCTTGGCCTGCTACTAAAGACGAGCTTATTGATTATGCTATCCGTACAGGCGCTCCTATGGAAGTGGTGGAAAACCTTCAAGAAATAGAAGACGAAGGTGATATGTATGAATCTATCGACGAAATCTGGCCTGATTACCCGTCGGAAGAAGATTACCTATGGAATGAAGATGAATATTAAAAACAAAAATAAAAAGTCTCTCTGAGGAGACTTTTTTTAATTTGCAAATCAGCAAAGTAGCAGATTAGCAAATCAATATAGTGACAAATTGTCAGTTCTCGCCTTTTGGTATATTTATTGACAATTTTACCGTATGAACTTTGCCAATCGCAAACTTTGCCAAAGTTTGAAACTTTGGCAAAGTTAAAATATGACTTGTGCTACGACCTTTGGCAAAGTTAATCATTAATCATTAATCATTAATCATTATAATGAGTATTATCAATTCCCTTATTAAAATTTTCGTTGGCGACAAAGCCAAAAACGACCTAAAAGCAATCCAACCTATCGTTGAAAAGATAAAAACTTACGCCTCTCAGTTAGAAAATATCTCTAATGATGAGTTGCGCGCAAAAACTATTGAGTTCAAACAAAGAATAAAAGACGCTCGCGCCCAGTTCGATACTAAAATAGCCGAACTCGAAGCCCAAGCAAACGCTACTGACGATATCGATGCTAAAGAAGACCTCTATACCGAAATAGATAAACTCAACGGCGAAGCCTATCAAGTCTCCGAAAAGGTATTGAACGACATTCTTCCCGAAGCCTTCGCTACTATGAAGGAAACTACCCGTCGTTTTGCTAATAACGAAACAATTACCGTAACAGCTACTGAACACGACCGAGAACTATCGGCTACCCACGATTATGTAACGATTGAGGGTGATAAAGCCGTGTGGAAAAACCACTGGGACGCCGCTGGTAAAGATGTTACTTGGGATATGGTACACTACGATGTACAGCTCATTGGAGGTATTGCCCTTCACCAAGGTAAGATTGCCGAAATGCAAACAGGGGAAGGTAAAACCCTCGTGGCTACCTTGCCAGTCTACCTCAATGCCCTAACGGGGAATGGAGTGCACCTGGTAACCGTGAACGACTATTTGGCACGCCGAGATAGTGCCTGGATGGGACCTTTATTTGAGTTCCACGGTTTGCGTGTGGATTGTATCGACAATCACCAACCTAACTCCGAAGCACGTCGCCGTGCTTACAATGCCGATATTACCTACGGAACTAACAACGAATTTGGTTTCGACTACCTCCGCGACAATATGGCGCACACTCCCGAAGATTTGGTACAACGCGCTCACAACTATGCGATTGTCGATGAGGTCGACTCTGTATTGATAGACGATGCTCGTACACCGCTCATCATCTCAGGTCCTACCCCTAAAGGTGAATTGCACGAATTCAACGAACTGAAACCTTTAGTTGAAAATTTGGTAAACAAACAGCGTACTTACCTCACCAAAGTATTAGCCGATGCCCGCAAACTCATCGCCGAAGGAGATACCAAAGAAGGAGGATTCCAACTCTTGCGTGTGTATCGTGGGTTACCTAAAAACAAAGCGCTCATCAAGTTCCTCAGCGAAGAAGGGGTAAAACAACTGCTCCAAAAAACTGAAAATTACTATATGCAGGATAACAATCGCGAAATGCCAAAGGTAGATGCCGAATTGTACTTCGTGATTGATGAGAAAAATAACCAAATCGAGCTTACTGATAAAGGGTTTGCTGATATTGCCTACGATGGTGATAAAGATTTCTTCGTTTTACCTGATATAGGGGTAGAAATTGCCAATATCGAGAACCAAGGTCTTCCTATTGAAGAAGAAGCTAAACTAAAAGATAAATTATTCCAAGATTTCAGCGTAAAAAGCGAACGCATTCACACACTTAACCAATTGCTCAAAGCCTACACCCTCTTTGAAAAAGATGTAGAGTATGTAGTAATTGATAACAAAGTGCTCATCGTCGATGAACAAACAGGTCGTATTATGGACGGTCGTCGTTATTCCGATGGTTTGCACCAAGCAATTGAAGCCAAAGAGAATGTGAAAATTGAGGCTGCTACCCAAACCTACGCGACTATTACCTTGCAAAACTACTTCCGTATGTATAGCAAGTTAGCGGGTATGACGGGTACTGCTATCACCGAAGCGGGTGAGTTCTGGGAAATCTATAAACTCGATGTAATGGAAATCCCTACCAACCGTCCTATCGCTCGTAAAGACCACAACGACCTTATCTATAAAACCAAACGCGAGAAATACAACGCTGTAATCGATGAGGTAGTAAAACTTTCCGAAGCTGGTCGCCCAGTGTTGATTGGTACTACTTCTGTGGAAGTATCTGAACTCCTCAGCCGTATGCTTACAATGCGCAAGGTAAAACACAATGTGTTGAATGCGAAATTGCATAAAAAAGAAGCTGAAATCGTAGCCGAAGCCGGACATAGTGGTGTGGTAACCATCGCAACCAATATGGCGGGACGTGGTACCGATATCAAGTTAACCCCCGAAGTAAAAGCTGCAGGAGGTTTGGCAATTATAGGTACCGAACGCCACGACTCTCGCCGTGTCGATCGTCAGTTGCGTGGTCGTTCTGGTCGTCAAGGTGACCCTGGTAGCTCGCTTTTCTTCGTTTCTCTCGAAGATAACCTAATGCGCCTCTTCGGTTCTGAACGTATCGCCCGACTAATGGACAGCTTAGGTCATAAAGAAGGCGATGTAATTCAGCACTCTATGATGACCAAACGCATCGAGGCAGCTCAGAAAAAGGTAGAAGAAAACAACTTCGGTATGCGTAAACGTCTGTTAGAGTACGACGACGTGATGAACGCACAACGTAAGCAAATTTATAAACGCCGTCGCCACGCTCTTGAAGGTGAACGCCTAAAAGTGGATTTGGCAAATATGATATTCGATACTTGTGAGAATATAGTAGAGAACAACAAAGGTGGAAATAACTACAAGAATTTCACTTTCGAGCTCATCAAATATTTCTCACTGAAAACACAAATTTCAGAAGCCGAATTTGCTAAACAATCGCCAAACGACCTTACTTTCACCTTGTATCACGAAGCGCTCAAACACTATCAGGAAAAAGCTGAACGCAGTGCCGCTCAAGCCTTCCCAGTGATTAAAGAGGTATACGAAAATCCTAATAATACTTACGAGCGCATCGTCGTGCCTTTCACCGATGGCGAAAAGATGCTCAACATCGTAACCGACCTTAAAGAGGCGTACGAAACCCAAGGTAAGAAACTCGTAAGCGATTTCGAGAAGAATATTACGCTTGGCATCATCGACGAGGAGTGGAAAACGCATCTCCGCCGTATGGACGAGCTTAAACAATCTGTACAATTAGCGGTACACGAACAGAAAGACCCGCTACTCATCTATAAGTTTGAAGCTTATCAGTTGTTCAAAGCTATGGTCGATAAGGTAAACAAAGAGATTATCTCTTTCTTGTTCAAAGCCGAGTTACCTACTCAAAATCCACCCGTACAGGAAGCCCACGCGCCACAACGCACCCGTGAGCACTACCAAACCAATAAGGAAGAAGCCCTCAACAGCGATGAAATGGCACAACGCGCCCGTGAAGTAGGGCAACAAGCCTCACAGCGCCGTTCGGTAGTAGAAACCATCGTACGCGAACAACCTAAAATTGGTCGTAACGACAAGGTAGTAATCCAAAACATCCGTACTGGTGAACGCAAAGAGCTCAAGTTCAAACAAGCAGACCCCCTAATAAACAGCGGAGAATGGATTTTAGTATCCAATAAATAAATCACTAAGGTAATGGACAACCAAATGAACAACCAAATGGGAATGTTGCTGAGCTCTGGCATATTCTTTCTGTTTGCGCTTGTATTCTTGGTTACTGCTGAGATTAACAAAAGAATTACCGAAAAGAACAAAAAACTATATCAAGGGAAAGCACAAGGAGAGGTATTAGAAATTGTCAAATCAGGCAGTCAAGGTGTAGGAGGTATTGGTTTTAATAATAGGACTTATGTAGTCTATAAGTATACTGTAGGAGAAAATACTTATATTGTAAAACCTCTTGTTCTGAACTCAAACGCCCCTATAAACTTGAAATATGCTAATTCGGCTCATACTTTTTGTGTAACCTATTTTGGGGCTCATAGTGGTAGCCGTCAAACCAATTATCGAGCAGGCGAGAGTATTACAGTAGCTTATTTGCCCAAAACTCCCAGTGAACACCAAATAGTAGACGATAAAGATAAAATGTTTTTTTGGAAGAGGTTTCGCATAGCAGGATTCGCAATAATGTCCATTGCAATAATTCTCTTGATTGTTTCCTTTTTCATAAAAAAATAAGCAGAAACACAATATAAATTATTTATTATACTTTGCCAAAGTTTCCTGCCCGTGTGGCTCGCACCTTTGGCAAAGTTTTTTCTTCTTAATTGTCAATTATCAATTGCCAATTGAAAATATTGTTGTACCTTTGCACTTTAGAATACATTAGCAAATTGGCAAATTTGCTAATTTACAAATTGTATTAATGAATTTATTTGAACAATTAGGTCTTAATGAACCTATCCTCAAAGCTATCAGCGATATGGGCTTTGAAACTCCTTCTGAAATTCAGCAAAAAGCCATCCCTACTCTTTTGGCAAATGGTGCTGATATGGTAGCTTTAGCCCAAACGGGTACTGGTAAAACAGCCGCTTTTGGCTTTCCTCTCCTCCAACTTATCGATACTGATAGCCGTGTAACCCAAGGGCTTATCCTTTCGCCTACACGCGAACTCTGCTTGCAAATCGCTTCTGAACTCCGCAATTATGCTAAGTACCTCCCTAAGGTGAACGTAGTGGCGGTATATGGCGGCGCAAGTATTGAGGAACAAGCGCGTAGCCTCAAAAAAGGCGCACAAATTATCGTGGCTACTCCTGGGCGTATGCAAGATATGATACGCCGTAACTTCGTAGATATCAGTCATATCAACTATTGTGTGCTTGACGAAGCCGACGAAATGCTCAATATGGGCTTCTATGAAGATATTACCGCTATTCTGTCGCATACCCCTCAAGAAAAAAGCACTTGGCTCTTTTCGGCTACTATGCCTAACGAGGTGGCTAAGATAGCGCGTAAGTTTATGCGTAAGCCTATCGAAATAACAGTAGGAACTCGCAATCAGGCTACTAACACCGTGCAACACGAGTACTATATAGTGAGCGGTCGCCATAGATACCAAGCCCTAAAACGCCTCGCCGATGCTAATCCTGATATCTTCTCAGTAGTGTTTTGCCGCACCAAACGCGATACACAGGCAGTAGCCGAAAAACTCATTGAAGACGGCTACAATGCTGCTGCTCTTCACGGTGATTTGAGTCAGAATCAACGTGATTTGGTGATGAAATCTTTCCGTGCACGCCAAATACAAATGCTTGTCGCTACCGATGTAGCTGCCCGCGGTATTGATGTAGACGATATCACTCACGTAATTCACTACCAATTGCCCGATGAAATAGAAACCTACAACCACCGCAGTGGACGTACAGGTCGTGCTGGTAAATCGGGGATTTCGATGGTGATTTTACCAAAAAGTGAGGTGAAGAAAATTAAAACTATCGAAAAGATGATAGGGCAACCTTTTGAGCAGAAACAATTGCCGTCGGGTATGGAAATCTGCGAGATACAGCTCTATCACTTGGCTAACAACCTCAAAAATACAGAAGTAAACCCTGCCATCGACGATTATTTGCCAGCTATCTATAAAGAACTGCAGGAAGTAAACCGTGAAGAGCTCATCAAGAAAATATTCTCAGTAGAGTTTACGCGTTTCTTCAATTATTATAAAAATGCCGAAAACTTATCGGTAGAGAACGAGCGCGAAAGCCGCAGTGGGGGTAATAGCGATGAAGTGCGCTATTTCATCAACATAGGTGAACGCGATGGCTACGACTGGAAATCTCTCAAAGATTTCCTCAAAGCAACCCTTAATTTAGGTCGTGATGATGTTTTCAAAGTAGATGTAAAGAACAGTTTTTCTTTCTTCAATACCGATGCCGACCTCTCCGATTTGGTGATGAGCACCTTTACCGATTTTCAAATGGACGGTCGCTTCATCAATGTAGAACTCTCTACCAAAGGAGCTGGCAGAGACCGTGGCGGACGCAAACGCGGAAATGATGACGGTAGAAGACACGGCAACGATGAGGGTAGAAGTCGCAAAAAAGGACAAAGAGAAAGTCGCAAACAAAAGACTGCTGAAGCCCTCCAACAGGCTTTTAAAAAGAAGAAAAAACGTAAATAATGTTAGAATACCTTATAGAAACGGATAAGCAACTGCTCTGTTCCCTCAATAGTTGGGGGACACCCGAAGCCGATAGCCTTTGGTTAGTAATCACCAATGAACTCTCGTCTATCCCCCTCTATGCTTTTTTGTTATACTTGTGTTTCAAGTATTTTCATTGGAAAAGAGTGTTGCTCATCTTGGTATTCATCGCCCTTCTCATCACCACCACCGACCAACTGGCGAACGTTTTCAAACACGGATTCCAGCGCTTGCGCCCTTGTCACGATGAGAGTCTTATCGGGCAAATGCGAATGGTGATTTGTGGTGGTAAGTATGGGTTCTTTTCAGCACACGCCGCCAATACAATGGCAATAGCCGTATTTTTTAGTTACTTACTTAGGAAAAACGCCCGATATATCGTCACCCTACTGCTCTGCTGGTCAATTATTGTGAGTTATAGCCGTATTTATTTAGGCGTACATTTCCCAGGTGATGTATTGGTAGGTTGGATTTTCGGTACACTCTTAGCTACCCTTTATTATTTTCTTTTTCTATATACCGAAAAAAGATTAAAAATCCCAACTCGAGAATAATTTGCATTGTTACAACCTTTACTAATTAAATAGGCCGGTACTATTTCTTACCTCTTATCTCTTACCTAAACAAAAT
>NZ_KB291242.1:0-6052 GCF_000318255.2 Capnocytophaga sp. oral taxon 380 str. F0488 | reverse complement strand
TTTCTTACCTCTTATCTCTTACCTAAACAAAATGAAAGAAGATTTCTTACACTACCTATGGAAATACAAAAAAGTACCCCTCAACGCTGTACTTACTATGGGAGAGCGCTTGCAAATTCTCTCATTTGGTGAGTATAATTCTCTTTCAGGTCCCGATTTCCAAAGTGCCCAACTGCTTATAGGTGAGCAACAATGGGCAGGTAATGTAGAAATGCATCTCAAATCATCGCATTGGTATGTGCACGGTCACGAGAGTGATCCTGCCTATCGCAATGTGATTCTGCACGTAGTTTGGGAACACGATATAGAAGTATTCGATGCTAATAACCAGCCTATTCCCACTTTAGAACTCCGAGGTCTTATCTCCCCCGAACTCTTAGAGCGATACAATACGACTGTAGCCTCACACTACCAGTTTATTCCTTGTGAGAAAGAATATACCACCGTACCTGCCATTACTTTGCTTTCGTGGAATGAGCGTCTGTTAGTAGAACGTTTAGAAGAAAAAGCTACTGCGGTAAATGAGCTGTGGAAAGCTGCCAATTTCGATTGGGAGAAAGGACTTTTTTGTATGCTTCTCAAGTCTTTTGGAGGCACTGTAAACGGCGAAGCCTTCCTGCAATTGGGCAAACATCTCGATTTTGCTATTATCCGCAAAGAGCGTTCACACCCCTTGTATTTAGAAGCACTACTATTGGGGCAAGCAGGCTTACTCCCCGAAGAAACTGAACTCACCTATCCACGTGAGCTATTGCAAAATTATCACTACCTACAACAGAAATACAACCTTTCTGCACCCGTAGTAAAAATACATTTCACCGGTTTGCGTCCGCAAGGCTTTCCCACTATCCGACTCTCGCAACTCGCACAGCTATACGAACTAAATGAAGGTTTGTTTTCACAAATCCTTGAAGTGAATGATTTCAAAAGTATCCAAAAACTCTTTGCCGTAGGGGTCTCCGAATTTTGGGAAACCCACTATACCTTTACTAAGACTTCTAAAAAAGTAAAAAAGCCTATTAGTGCAACCCTCATCACACTTATTTGGATAAATGTATTCATTCCACTCAAATATGCCTATTACCAAAGTTTAGGCAAGGATGTGAGCGAATCTCTCATTGAAGAACTCAAAACAATGACAGCTGAGAGCAACAGCATCATCACCCAATACCAACAATTAGGAGCCTCTGTTACCACTGCTTTTGACACCCAAGTACTTCTACAACAATACAAACATTATTGCCAATCCAAACGCTGTTTAGATTGTGCTATAGGGATTTCGATTTTAGGGAGGAAATAAAAAAACTTTGATAAAAGCTATTAAACTTACTCACATACCTAGCTTTACTTGTTACCTGTTACCTATTATCTGATGTAGCGCTTCGTTATAAGCACTCTCAAAAGCGAGTAGGTTAATACCCATAGGGAATTGTTGGGCTTGGAAGAAGGTGAGAAGTTTTTCAGTAGGAAGATAGCCACCATAACCTTTGATAGCACTATAAAAACGCGTAGCGCCGGCTTGGTAGGCAGTAGCCAAACTGCTAATAGTAATACCTTGTTTTGCAATAGCAGGCAGTTCGTCGTCTAAAAACAGGATTTTAGTTTTGGTATTTGAAAAATCTAAATCTTTGGTTAAGGAGAGGAGGCTGGCTTTGAGAGCAAGACCATAAAAACCAACAGCCAATAAAGATTGTAAATAATCCTCATTGGCTATCGTTACACATTCTATGAGTTGTATGTTACTGTTTGTCATAACAATTCTTGCATTGAATGGATAACGCTATCGGCTTGACTTAAATCTTGTCCGCCTGAAAGGGGATTCTGGAGGCCGATACACTGCATATTAGCACTTTTGGCAGCTTTTACGCCATTGGTACTGTCCTCTATCACTGTAAATTGTGTTGCTGGCAAGTGGTACCATTGGGCTACCTTTAGGAATATTTCGGGATTAGGTTTGCTGTATTGCACATCATCGCCACTCATTATCACTTCAAAATAGTGTGCTATATTTGTTTGCTGAGTAAAAATATCGATGAGTTTGCGTCCGGAAGAGGAAGCTAATGATAGGTGCTTTCCTTCATTCTTAAACTTCTCTAACACTTCTTTTACGTGAGGTACTAAAGGTACTTTTACTTCGGGTAATCGTTTAAAAAAGTAATCGCGGTGAAACTGCATTAGCTCCTCTACACTTTCTGTTCGCTGGGCATCGCGTTTTACCTTTTCCCACATTGGGAAGGCCGACATTCCCGTGAGAGTTTGTATATACGCCTTGTCAAACGGAATACCTTTTAACTGAAAAGTCTCATAAATAATCTCTTGGTGCATTGGTTCACTGTCTAATAGCACCCCGTCCATATCAAAAATAATATAGTTGTTAGTCATTAATCGTTAGATTTGAGTTGTCGTCTAAAGTCTTTAAGGAATACATTACCAATACCTACGAGTACTCCTAAGAACGTCCAGATAGCGATAATCATCATTCGTTTGGGTTTAGAGGGAAAGTTTGGTATGCTCACGGGCTCGATAACAGCAAAGATAGGCTGGTCTTCTTTCATCTTGATACGTTTGGCTTCCAGCTGTTTAGCAAGTTCTGTATATACGTTGAAAGCCAAATTGTACTCTGCTTGTAGTTGTTGTAAACGAGTTTGAGGAAGGTTGCTAAAGAGGTCGCGGTTGCGGTCTTGGAAACCTGCCACAGCGTATTGTTTGTTTTTGAAGTCTTTTTCGGCTTCTACAAAGCGTTTTTGTACAAAGTCGAATTCTTCTTTGGCTTTTTGCAATTTGAAATTGGTTACAGTTTCCTGCAGTACTTTTTGGGCACTTTCGAGCATTTGAGCGGCAGGTAGTGCTTCGGGCATTGCATACGATAGCGTAATATAACCCTCTTTTTCATTTAAATTCAACTTGATATTATTATCGATACTATTAAGGATAGCTCTCTCCTCTCTACTAATACTCGTAATATGGGTGGTGTCTTGTATCTTAATAGACGGCTCAGAAGGATTTGAACGGAAAATACTCATCACACTGCTCCAAACGCTTGGTTTCGCATAGTTTTTACAATATTGCTCATAGGTAATCGGATTAGGAATATCTGAAAATGTAAGCTTCGTCTGTGCTAATTTCTTTTTAAACGGAACACTTTCAATAATCTTGGAGTAGGTAGTAAGTGGAATAGCATCTGCATTGTTTCCTCCTAAATTAATCCCTGCCATAGCTGCAAGTCCCCCCAATCCTCCTGTCGATTTGCTATCAGTTGCTTGCGGTACCATAATAGTGGTAGCGGTATATTCTTTAGCCGAAAATAAAGCTACTAATACCCCTATAACCATAAATATCAACGTAAATACAGCGATTGATTTCTTAGCTCTCCAAAGCTTATTAATAAGCTGTAGCAAATCAATTTCATCTTCTTCTCTTATCGTATTGTGATGATTATTTTCCATAGTTATTTTTTAAAAGCACTGTAAATTAACACCCCCATAGTAGTAATAGCCGAAATGATACCCACCGTTTCTCCGGTTGTAAGACGTTGTTTTTCGGGTTTTGAAGGTACTATAATAATAGCCCCAGGCTCTATTTTGGGATAGTTTTTAAAGAATAGAGAGGTGCGTGTTGCCTTTATATCTCCATTGGCATACATCACATAGATAGCACTCCTCTTCGCCCTGCTGGCAAAGCCTCCTGCACTACTTACATACTGATGTATAGAAGCTCCTTTTTCATAACGCACTAATGAAGGCGCTAATACTTCTCCTCTAATTTCCACAGTTTGTTTTTCTGAAGGGACTAATAACATATCTCCGTCATTGAGCAAAAGGTCATATTTGCTGTGTTTTCGGTTTAATATCTTTTTTACATCAAGCCCTATGCGATACTCATTACTTTTTTTAGCTACTCTTCTCAGTGTTTTATTCGAAGTGCTACTGCTCGTGTCATTCTCAATCTCAATGAGCTCTTTTAAGAAATCTTCTTGCTGAATATCTCCTTCATCTGTCTTCTTTCTCACAAGCGTAAGTCCTTCTTTATAAGCAAAGGGAGTAAAACCGCCCACACGCTCTAATAAATCCGAAACACGTTCGTCTTTAGATTGAATACTATAAACACCTGGGTAGAGCACTTCTCCCATTACCGTTACAGTTTGCATAGGAGTAAATCCTTTGATATAACGTACCGATACTACATCGTTAGGTTGCAAGGTAAGCCGTTCTCCTTGGGGCTCTAACTGGTGATTAGACGATACTTTAAAGGCTTGACTTAGTTTCTGAAAATTACCATCGTTAGTTTCTCTAAATACCTCAATCATCGAAGGGTCTGCACCATTAGCTAAACCACCTGCTAACGAAATCACGTCTTCCACTGTCATATTCTCCATAAAAGGTAATTCTTTAGGTTTATTTACAGCTCCTTCTACCTTTACAAAGCGTTTGTACTGAAGAGAATCTCTGTAGAAAATATGAATACTATCATTATCTTTTAGCGGAATATCATTTTTCTTTTCTATGAGGTCTTTTACCGAAAAACTAAGTGTTTGGTAATCCACGCGGTTTTCAGTGCGGAAGATAAGACCTCTATTCAAGGAAGCATCTTTTCTCACACCGTTAGCTCTGTTGAGTAAGTCGTAAGCCGTCATCCCCTCTTTAAATTCGTATACCCCAGGCTGATATACCGCTCCGCCTATACTGAGCCTATTATGGTATTCATCAGTAATAGCGTGTACATTTAAGCGGTCACCATTTTGCATTTTTACTTTTGAAATATCAGCAAAAGGAATCTCTTTTACTTCTCGTTTAGCATCTTTAATGCGCTCCAACACCAAAGTATTGGTAAAAGCATCAGAGGTAAAACCTCCAAAGAAGGTGATAAGGTTCGCCAGCGTCTCATTGTCTAAAGTCTCATAAAAACCACGTCGTTTTACTTTCCCGTCCACCCATACGCGGTTTTTATATGGGGGTACAATAATCACATCTTGGTCTTTAAGACCTATATTGCCTTTTTCTGAACCATTTATTAGGAAATTATACACGTCAAAAGTAGCAACTTTTTTACCTCCACGAAAGATGTTTATTTCCCTAAACGAACCACTTTCTGAAGGGCCTCCACAAGCATATAATGCGTTAAGCACTGTTGAAAGCGAACTAAGCGAATAAGTTCCAGGAACTGCCACTTCGCCTATGATATTCACCTTTACTGTACGCACCTGACTGATAGTTACCCCTGTATAAATTTTCGCATAACTACCCTCAGGAGCCGAAATACCAGAATAAATGCGCTTGAGCTGTGAATTAATCTTAGCCTTCACCTCACTGAACGAAAGTCCTCCCACGTGAATACGCCCGATACCATTTAGGAATATATTTCCCTCAGCGTCTACTTTTTGCTTAAAAGAACCTTCTGTCGCCCCCCAAACTTCCACGAGTAGTTCATCGCCAGGACCTACTTGATAGTTGTCGGGAGTTGCCATATTGAGGTTAGGAGTAAAAGATATTTTAGGATTCTTGAAGAAACTCATTCCAAATATAGAATCCTTTTTCTGTTTAGTAGTGATAGAATCTTTGTTTTCTTTACCGGTATAACCAAAAATATCATCACCTTCAGCTGGGCGTCTACCTGTTTTTGTGTTTTCTTTAAGTTTGTTTTTAATATCAGAAGAAGTGCCGAGTTGCATAATGCGCTGCTTGAGCTTCATTACTTGCGTTTCTTGCATACCGCGACTGCGAGCCAAAGCAACGAATTGGTCTAATGAATAACCTTGTGCTTGAGCGCGATCCCAATAATTTTTAATCTGTGCATCACTCAAGTTATCCACATTCACAGTAGTGATATCCACATTGTTATAGGTAGCATTAGGAGAGGTTACCTGTGCTACAGCTTGAGAGATAACTAAAAGTAAGTATATAATAAGTAATTTAATCTTCAACATTATTGCATAATTGATTTTGGGGCAAAGATACAAAACTATTAGCAATTAGCAATCAAGATATTGTTTTTTTAGTCCACCGTTGTTAATTCTCCTACTCTGTCACGTCCTAAAAAAGGTTGTCATAATTAA
>NZ_KB291241.1:49802-91581 GCF_000318255.2 Capnocytophaga sp. oral taxon 380 str. F0488 | reverse complement strand
AGGGACGAATGACGAATGACGAAGGTAATGTGGTGAAAATATCTCCCTTCTCACATATCCAGCTATTGCTGGCTATCTTGAAAGGGGGGAATGTGGCGAGTTACTTATTTGGTAAGCCCCCGAACCCCCCGAAGGGGGACAAGCTGGAAAAGGAGACAAACCTCCGCCTTTACACATACTCCGCTCTCGCAGTGCACATATCCAGCTATTGCTGGCTACTTTGGAGAGGGGGAAGGTAGTGACAGAAAAGTGAAGAAAAGACGAATAGCGAGGGGCGAATGGTGAAGGTAATGTGAGGGTGTAGCACGACGGGCAAATACGAGCTACACGGGCAATTAATAGTGAATTGGCAGAAGGGTAGTGGAGAAAATAGTTCTTTTGTACACTCAGATTTGTGGAGTAAGTAGCACTTGTGAGATGAATCTGATGGTTGAATTGAGGTTAAGATAAAATAAGATGAAGAGAAGGGGAGGAGGTGATATTGTATAGAAGGGGTTGGACTGAGTAATGATAGTGTGTAAAAAGTTACATATTTACACATTTTGTGTATAATTACACACTTTGTACACAGGTTACGCACGGGATACTAACAAGTTATCAACAGGTTGTTAATAACTTATTATATTGATAATAAGTGTTTTAATGTAGTTATGAACAGATTTGCGGTATTTTGGCACAGAATTTTCTATATAGTAGGCGTAAGTTGATAAAACTTATTGTGCATAGTAATAAAATAAATGATTTGTCACAAACAGAAAATGGTTAAAAATTAAATTACTGAAAAAATTGCTAAAAGAAACATTGTTAGATAAGAATCATTAAACAAAACTGTTGTTAAAAATTAAATTTCATTTCATTGTGTTGTTGGGAAACAACTTTTATA
The DNA here is from genome assembly GCF_000318255.2 of Capnocytophaga sp. oral taxon 380 str. F0488. NCBI lineage: Bacteria > Pseudomonadati > Bacteroidota > Flavobacteriia > Flavobacteriales > Flavobacteriaceae > Capnocytophaga > Capnocytophaga sp. oral taxon 380. Next base: position 90,698 of record NZ_KB291241.1, on the reverse strand, counting down.
TTAAGAACATTGCTAAAATTTTAATTGTTTAAACACAATCATTTATTAAACTATTTTAAGACATTCCTTTAAGTTTAGCCAAGCTAGCTTAAAGTACTAACAAATATTGGGAGTTAGTAGTAGTATTTATATTATATGCATTGAAGAAAGACTTTCTTGAAAGAAGAAAGTCTTTTTTTATTAATATAGTATGTTTATTAGAAAAGTTTTGTATATTTGCAAAATTTTTGTCCTGTTTTAAAGAGCGCTTTTTAAACGCACAAAGCTGATGTTCATATTTTTATCATATAATGATAAGTGAGAGGACGGCTAAAAACAGTATATTTTTTAATTTAAAAAGACATATATAAAGTATGAAGAATCCAATTCTTTTAGTAGAAGATGATGTAGTTTTTTCCAAAATGTTAGGTAAATTTTTGGAGCGCAATGGATATGAAGTAGTAAGATGTTATAATTTAGAAGAAGCGGAGAAAAGCCTAAATGCATCGCTAAGTTTAGTATTCACTGATTTACGTTTGCCCGATGGTGACGGTATCAATTTCTTGAAAAAGGTGAAAGAAGTATATCCAGATTTGCCTGTAGTGGTAATGACCAGCTATGCGGAAGTATCGACTGCGGTAGAGGCAATGAAATTGGGTGCTTTTGATTATATATCGAAACCGTTCCAACAAGAGGACGTACTGAATGTTATTAAGAATGCGCAAAGCAGTACGCGTACGGCTTCGTTACCTAAGAAGGAAAATGTGAAGGCGGACAACAGCCCTGGCAAAGCTGCTCAGCCTGTTGTTACGAACGAAAATTCATATATAGAAGGCGTAAGTGCCGCTTCTAAAAAGCTGAATAAGTTTATCAGTTTGGTAGCCCCTACGGATATGTCGGTACTCATTACTGGTGAAAGTGGTACGGGTAAGGAGGTGATAGCCAAATCTATTCACTTGAAAAGTGAGCGTCGTAACAAGCCTTTTATTGCGGTGGACTGCGGTGCCATTCCTAAAGAAATTGCATCGAGTGAGTTCTTCGGTCACGTAAAGGGTTCGTTTACGGGAGCAATTACCGATAAAAAAGGACACTTTGAAGAAGCAAATGGTGGTACTATTTTCCTTGATGAGGTAGGAAACCTAAGCTATGACAACCAAATACAGTTGCTACGTGCCCTACAAGAGCGCCGTATTAAACCTATTGGTAGTTCTAAGGAAATAGAAGTTGATATTCGTGTATTGGCAGCTACCAACGAAGATTTATTGGCTGCAGTAGGAAAAGGAGAGTTTCGCGAAGACCTTTATCACCGATTGAACGAGTTTTCGATAAAAGTACCTTCGCTAAGTGAGCGCAAAGACGACTTGATGATATTTGCTTCATACTTCTTGGAAAAAGCAAATGAAAAGCTACATAAGAACGTACAAGGGTTTACTGAAAAGGCGGTACAAAAGATGCTTTTATACACTTGGGGAGGTAACTTGCGCGAACTATCGAACACGGTGAAACGCGCTGCCCTACTCACACAAGGTGATTATATTACCGAAAATGAGTTGCCAGAGCCTGTAATTACTGAAACACGCCATTTCCCTACCGAGCGTTTTTCTTTTTCAACCAAAGAAAACGAGCGAGAACTCATTATTAGTGCGCTACACGAGACCCATAATAATAAAACAGAAGCAGCTAAGCTGTTAGGCTTTACACGTAAAACACTTTACAACAAACTTAAAGCCTATAATATAGACGAATTTTAATAGGTAAAGGGTAAGAGGTAACAAGGTAAAAGGCAAGTAAAACGCCTCTTATCTGTTATTTCTTACCTTTTACTTTTTATCTTAAAAAATGAGAAAGACTTATTTACTAATTACTTTTTTTTACTTATCACTATTTACTACACTTGCCCAAAATAAATCTCCTTTAACAACTACCGATGCCCAAGCACAACAGCAGTGGGTGAACGACACTTATAACAAAATGAGCCTTGATGAAAAGATTGGGCAACTGTTTATGGTATCGGTATTTTCAAGCCATATAGGCACAAAAAAAGCCGAAGAGGTAAAAGACTTCATAAAGAAATACTACATTGGAGGGATTATCTTCTCCAAAGGAGGACCGAAGCGTCAGGCAAAGCTCACTAATGAATACCAAGCACTTTCTAAAATTCCGCTTTTTATGGCAATGGATGCCGAGTGGGGATTGGCGATGCGCTTGGACTCTACTTATGCTTACCCGTGGAATATGACCCTTGGGGCTATCAAAGATAACTATCTTGTAGAACGTACCGGTAGACGTATAGGGTTACACTGCAAACAATTGGGTATGCAGTTTAACTTTGCTCCTGATATTGATATTAACACAAATCCGAATAACCCTATTATAGGAAATCGTTCGTTTGGCGAAGATAAAGAGAATGTAACCCAAAAAGGGCTTGCTTTTACTCGCGGGATGCAGTCGGTAGGGGTGTTGGGCAGTGCCAAACACTTTCCTGGTCACGGTGATACATCTAAAGATTCTCATAAAACTTTACCGCTTATATCTTTCGCCACTAACCGTATTGACGAGGTAGAACTTTACCCTTTTAAAGCCCTCATCAGAGAAGGAGTAGCGAGCATAATGGTAGGGCACCTTAATATTCCTTCCTTAGAACCTAAAACAGGGCTACCTTCTTCGTTATCAAGTGCTATTATCACCGATTTACTCAAAAAGAAATTAGGTTATCAAGGGCTTATCTTTACCGATGCACTTGGTATGAAAGGGGTATCGGAATACTTGCCCGTAGGCGAAGTGGAAGTAGAAGCTTTCTTGGCGGGTAACGATATTTTGCTGATGCCAGCTAATGTAGCTAAGGGTTTTGAGGCGATGAAGAAAGCCTACCAGAACAAACGCATCAGTGAGGAACGCTTAGCACATTCAGTAAAGAAAATACTAATGGCTAAATACAAAGTGGGGCTCACATCTTTTAAACAGTTAGACGAAAGCACTGTAACCTCTACCTTGCACACAATAGAAGACGATTTGCTCACTGAGGAACTGTTTGAAAATGCGATTACGGTAGGGCAAAACAAGGAAAATATACTGCCTATAAAAGACTTGGACAAGCGAAAAATAGCCTATGTGAAGTTTGGTAACGACAGTGGTTGGGCGTTTTATTCCACCTTACGCAAATACGCAGAGACCGTGCTTATTGAGCCTAAGAATGAGGCACAACTATATGAAGCAGTTGAACCTTTTGACACGATTATCATCGGGTTGCACAAACCAGATAAGACCCCTTGGGACGCATACAAGTTTACAGAGAACGAACTGAAATGGTTAGAGCATATTGCTAAGAAAAAAAAGGTAATCCTCGCAGTGTTTACTCGCCCCTATGCGATGCTCGACGTGAAAAATATAGCTCCTATTAAAGCTATTGTATTTGCTTACCAAAATAACAAAGTAGCCCAAGAGAAAGCCGCTCAGCTCATTTTTGGTGCTATTGAGGGCAAAGGAGTTTTGCCTGTAACAGCACACCCTAACTTACCCGTAGGCACTTCAATTGCTACTCCCAGAATAGGACGCTTAGCTTACGGCTTACCCGAAAGCGTGGGACTCAATTCTCTTAAACTAAAAGAGATAGACAGTATAGCTCTTGATGCTGTAGCACAAAAGATGACGCCAGGGATGCAGGTATTGGTTGCCAAAAGAGGGAAAGTAGTTTACCGCAAGAATTTTGGTACTTTGGATTACAATCCAGCTAATAAAGTGACCGACAACACTATTTACGACCTCGCTTCGCTTACGAAGATATTGGCTACTCTTCCCGAATTGATGCGTCTTTATGTGCGTGGAGATTTCAAACCCGTAGATACTTTTGAGGATTTGCTACCCAAGCTCAAACATACAAACAAGGGAGATTTGGTAATGAAAGATGTGCTCTCGCACTATGCTCAGTTCCAATCGTGGATTCCTTTTTACCGAAAAACCTTAGACATTGATAAAAAGCCTTCGCCTGAGTATTACAGCACTACCAAAAGTGATTCTTTCCCTACTGAGGTAGCCAAAGACTTATATCTTAGAGAAGGGTATACTGACAGTATTTATAAAACAATTGACGAGAGTGAGCTTATCAAAGATAAAAAGTACTTATATAGCGACCTTCCTTATTATTATTTCAAGAAGTACATAGAAAAAAAAAACAAGAAGCCCCTACAAGAAATCGTTCAGAAGCACTTTTATAGAGGTTTAGGAGCCTACCAGCTTACTTTTCTTCCTTTGCAACGCTTCTCTCCTGTAAATATTGCACCTGCCGAAGATGAAAAGACCTTTCGTTCTCAGGAGCTTCGAGGGTACGTACACGACCAAGGAGCAGCCCTTTTAGGAGGGGTTGGTGGACACGCAGGACTTTTTGGAACTGCCGACGATGTAGCCAAAGTGATGCAAATGTACCTCCAACAAGGGTATTACGGCGGTACGTGGTTCTTGCAACCTCAGGCTATAAAAATCTTCAACACTTGTAATTACTGTCCAGAAGGCAACCGTCGAGGCTTAGGATTCGATAAACCACAGTTAGGCAAATCAGGTCCTACCTGCGGTTGTGTGCCAATGAATAGCTTTGGACATACCGGTTTTACAGGCACTTTTGCGTGGGCTGACCCCACTAATGAAATAGTAATAGTTATCCTCTCGAACCGCACTTATCCCTCTTCTGACAATAAACTTTTGGTAAACCGATTGGTGCGCCAAAAGATACAAGGAGTGGTGTACCAAGCTCTATCTGCGAATAAAAACTTTTAAAAAGATTTGGTATATAACGAGAAGTTTTAGTACATTTGCGCCACGTTAATTTTTAAAATAGAATTTATTATATGGAAGCGTGGATTATTGCCATTTTTTTCATTGGCTATCTTTGTATTACTACCGAACACCAAATAAAGGTAGACAAAACTATTTCAGCCTTAGCTATGGCTGTCATCTGTTGGACGATACTTAAAGTATTTAACCTTGATGTACTAGAAGTGCTCAACGGAGTGTTAGTACCCGTAGATATAGCTAACAACAATAATGCTATTGATGAAGCACTACGACATCACTTAGCTGAAACTTCCGAAATACTCTTCTTCTTAATCGGTGCAATGACCATTGTAGAAATCATTGATATGCACCGTGGGTTTGAAATCATCAAGCGGATGATTCGCACCAGAAGCAAAGTAAAATTGCTTTGGATTATAGGTGTTATTGCTTTTTTTCTCTCTGCTATTATCGACAACCTTACTACTACCATTATTCTCATAACCATTGTACGTAAGCTCATACCTGACCAAAAAGAGCGCATTTGGTATGCTTCTCTCATTGTGATCGCTGCCAATGCAGGAGGGGCTTGGTCTCCTATCGGTGACGTAACGACTACTATGCTTTGGGTAAAAAATAAAGTAAGTGCTGCTAAATTAGTAGAATACGTATTTATTCCTGCTACTATATGCTTGATAGTACCTTTGTTTGTCGCTTCGTTTTTACCTGTATTCAAAGGAAAGATAGACACTTCAAACAGCGAAGAGAGTATTACTTACAAGAGCAGTATGCCTGTGTTGGTAATAGGCTTTATCTCTATTATCTTTGTGCCTATTTTTAAATCGATTACACACTTACCTCCTTATATAGGTATGCTCTTTGCTCTGGCTACTATGTGGTTTATTTCTGAAAAATTAAAACCTATCAGAGAACTTTCATCGACCGATAAGGATAAATTCAGTATTCACCGTGCATTAGGACGTATCGAATTTTCGAGCATACTATTCTTCTTAGGAATTCTCTTGGCAGTGGCTTCATTGCAAACTATTGGTACGCTTTTCAATTTTGCACAAACATTGAATGAGACTATCCCAAGTACAAACGTAGTGATTTTGCTCTTAGGTTTTGCCTCTGCTGTAATAGACAACGTACCATTAGTAGCGGCTAGTATGGGTATGTTCCAAGAACCTATGGATAGTGGTCTTTGGCACTACATTGCCTATGCGGCTGGTACAGGAGGTAGCTTGCTTATCATCGGTTCGGCTGCGGGGGTAGTAGCTATGGGTATGGAAAAGATTAATTTCTTTTGGTATGTGAAAAACATCTTATGGATAGCCCTTTTAGGTTTTGTGTTAGGCTATCTTACTTTGGTAAGTTTTGAAGCTTTACACTTTTTTGGATAGCATAAAACGATACATTATATACGAAAGACTGCCTAAAGAATTATATTTAGGCAGTCTTTTTTTATAGGTGAGCATCAGCATAGTTACTTCTTAGTCTTTCTTTGTGTATTATGGGAGGTGTATAGAGAATATAAAAGTACGTCAATGCACAGTATTCATATTTAAAAATAACTTAGTATCTTTGCTAGCAAAAGCACACTGTGAAAAATTGTTTTACAGAATAGGATTGTAAGAGAGAAGGCTCTCAAAACTTTAAATATGAACATCGTGTTTATTTGCGAATACTATTGTGTAAGTCAAAAAAACGCCGTACTTTTGCACCCTAAAAGTATTTCAATTAATCACTAGCCACTAACCATTTATCATTAATCATTAAAAAAGATGTTATCAGAACAAGAAATCATTCGTAGAGAAAAACTCTCTAAATTGAAAGAATTGGGGATAAATCCTTATCCTGCTCCATTATATCCGGTTGATACTACCTCTAAGGATGTAGCCAACCATTATGAAGAAGGTAAACAAGTGGTTGTAGCCGGTAGATTGATGTCGTTGCGTGTACAAGGAAAAGCCTCGTTTGCTACTTTGCAAGATAGTGAAGGCACGATGCAATTGTACTTCAACCGCGATGAGATGTGCCCTACCGATGATAAAACGCTTTACAACGAGGTGTTCAAAAAGTTATTGGATTTAGGTGACTTTATAGGTGCTGAAGGAACGCTTTTCATCACTAAAATGGGTGAGAAAACCGTGTTGGTTAAGAACTTTACGCTACTTTCAAAAGTATTGCGTCCGCTACCTATGCCTAAGGTAGATGCCGATGGTAAAGTACACGATGCCTTCACCGATCCTGAACAACGCTACCGTATGCGCTATGTAGATTTGGTAGTAAATCCACAAGTGAAAGAAGTGTTTATCAAGCGCACTAAACTCTTCAATGCTATGCGTCAGTTTTTTAACGATGCAGGTTATTTGGAAGTAGAGACGCCTATACTACAAGCTATCCCAGGGGGAGCTAGTGCACGACCGTTTATCACCCATCACAATGCGTTGGACATTCCGCTGTATATGCGTATTGCCAATGAACTTTACTTAAAACGTCTTATTGTAGGAGGTTTTGACGGGGTGTATGAATTTTCTAAGAACTTCCGCAACGAGGGTATGGATAGAACTCACAACCCTGAGTTTACGGCTATGGAAATTTATGTGGCTTACAAAGATTATCACTGGATGATGGACTTCACTGAACGCTTGATCGAGCATTGTGCTATAGCCGTGAATGGTACTACTAAGGTGACCTTTGGTAAACATACAGTAGATTTCAAAGCTCCTTATCCACGCCTTACGATGACTGATGCTATTAAACAGTTCACAGGCTTTGACATTACTGGAAAGACAGAAGACGAATTGAGAGCCTTTGCACAGTCTATCGGTATTGCGGTAGACGAGGCGATGGGCAAGGGCAAACTGATAGATGAAATATTTGGTGAGAAATGCGAAGGCAACTTCATTCAGCCTACTTTCATCACTGATTACCCCAAAGAAATGTCGCCACTGACCAAAGAACACCGCGACAACCCCGACCTTACTGAACGTTTTGAGTTAATGGTATGCGGTAAGGAGATTGCCAATGCTTATTCGGAATTGAACGACCCTATAGACCAACGTGAGCGCTTTGAAGAACAATTGCGACTCTCAGAAAAAGGCGACGACGAAGCGATGTTCATTGACCAAGATTTCTTGCGTGCTCTTGAATACGGTATGCCACCTACCTCAGGTTTGGGTATCGGTATGGACAGACTCGTAATGTTCCTTACCAACAATGAGAGTATACAAGAGGTATTGTTCTTCCCACAAATGCGCCCCGAGAAGAAAGAAGTAGAGCTTTCGGAAGACGAGAAAGTAGTGTTTGAACTTTTGAAAACCTCAGAGAGACTGCTTTTAGATGCTCTCAAAACACAAACAGCATTTTCTAACAAGAAATGGGATAAAGCTATTAAAGGTCTTACCAGTAAGAAAGTAGCGAAAGTAGTAAAAGAAGGAGAAGAACTGTTCGTGGAATTAGCAAATTAACAAATTTGAAAATTAGTAAATTATGGACTTTGTCAGAGTCCTTGGACTCTGACAAAGTTTTTTATTGACCATTAACCTTTAATAAATTATTTATTGTTCTTGTAAAAGCCAAAGAAGGCGATATAACCGTAGCAAACTACTAAGGTGAGGAATGCTAAGCGGAAACCTATATAGTCGGTAAGGAAACCGTACAGAATAGGCAAGAGTCCGCCACCGACAATCATCGTACAAAGGATACCTGAAGCTTGAGTTTTGAGTTCGTCTATCCCTTCACAAGCAAGCGCAAAGATAGTGGGAAACATCATAGAGTTGAAGAGGCCGATACTTAATAAAGTCCACATTGAGAGCAAACCACCGGTATTGATAGAAAACAAAATAAGAGAGATGGCAACTATAGCAAAAGCAATGAGAACTTTGGCGGGAGCAATCCACTTGATGAGATAAACACTGATAAAGCGTCCTAACATAGCACCTCCCCAGTAGAAAGTGAGAAAAACAGCTATAACAGCCTTGGGGTCGGCTGAGGTTAGATAAGGTTTCCCCGCCAATGAGCCAAGCGTTTCTACAATAAAGCACATAAAAGGGCTCTCTAAAATATCCTTAGTGATGTTCATATTGATGAAGTAGTTTACTGCATAACTTCCTATCACTACTTCAGCACCTACATACAAGAAGATACCTATAGCCCCCAACAGTAAGGGAGTTTTCTTGAGAAGATTCCAATAACTGTCTTTATTTACTTCTTCTTTTATTCTATAAGCATAAGGCAATTTAACTACTGCAAAAACAAATGCTAAAGCAAGTGCCCATAAGGCTATGTACAAAAAAGGTAATTGTATAGAAAAAGCTTCTTCACGGAAATAAATAAGCTTATCTGTAGTGTCTAAGGCTTCTATTTCAGCTTCTTTTTTTATTTCGTTGCTCAGTAAGTAAGTGGCTCCAAATATAGGAGCAATAGTAGTGCCTATGGCGTTGAAAGCTTGAGAGAAAGTGAGCCGGCGAGGTGTAGTGGCTTCGTCGCCTAAAATCACTATATAAGAGTTCATAGCTACTTGTAGGAAAGTAACGCCACAGCCTAATACGAAGATAGCAGTTAAAAATACCCAATATAAGCGTTCCCCGGCAGCAGGATAGAAGAGCAAAGCACCCAAAGAGATAAGCAAAAGACCTAAGATAATGCCCCGCTGATAGCCTATTTTAGTGAGAATAAAACCTGCAGGGATAGAAAAAAATAAGTAAGACAAGAAGAAAGATAGAAGAATATAGGCTGCATCGGAATAATGCAACTGAAACACATCACGAAGATGAGGTAATAAAAGCTGTATGAGCACTGTTAAACCTCCAAAAAGTAAGAATAAAAGTGCTACCAGAACAAAGGCTTGGGTATGTTTCTTTTGTCTATTCATTGCTGTATAAGCTCGGTTTAGAGCGCAAATCTACTACAAAAGATTAAAAAATAGTTAAAATTTAACACTTTATTTTTGCTGTATACATAACTTTAAGCGTACAACATACTTGTAATTAGTGTTTTAAGTGTAAGTAGACTCCTTGTTAATAAATATGTTAGAAAATATTTTGACAAATCTGTTGGGGGATATCAAAAAAGTTAGTAACTTTGCTCCGAATAAATAGTACTACTTAGCTCACTACTGACCATAACCATTCGTAACTAATTTAACTAATATAATGAAAAGCTGGTTTTTAAATGTAGCCGTACTTTTTCTCACATCAATGCTTTACTCTCAGCAAGGAGTTATTACAGGTGAAGTAATTGATGGTGATTACAACGCTCCGTTAATGGGAGCAAATGTTTTGGTTAAAGGGACTACCAAAGGGGCTTCTACTGATATGGACGGTAAGTATTCCTTGAATGTAGACTCACCTACTGGAACCTTAGAGTTCTCTTATCTTGGATATGTTACCAAGACAGTTTCGTATAAACTTGTGAATGGTAAAGCGCACGTGCGAATTACCCTTACAAGCGACCAACAAACCCTAGGAGAGGTAATTGTAACAGGTAAAAGCACCTTGTTAGACATTGCACAAGAGCGTAAAACACCTGTGGCGGTATCTACTATTCAAGCTACCGAAATTATAGAAAAATTAGGTACACGAGAGCTTCCTGAAGTACTCAATAGAACGCCTTCTGTCTACGCCACCAAAGGGGGAGGAGGCTTTGGTGATTCTAAAATCAATATTCGAGGCTTTGACAGTAGGAATGTGGCTGTAATGGTTAATGGTATGCCTGTAAATGATATGGAAGGTGGTACCGTATACTTCAGTAACTGGACAGGGCTTTCAGATGTAACTTCCGCAATGCAGGTACAACGTGGGCTCGGTGCATCTAAATTGGCGATTGCATCGGTGGGTGGTACTATGAATTTCATTTTGCGTGCTTCGGATATGCAAGAAGGAGGGAATATATCTTTCAACTATGGTACTAATCAAGAATATAAAGGTACGGTTTCTTACAATACAGGAAAGAGTCTTACTGGTTGGTCGGCTTCTGTGTTGTTCAGCAAAAATGCAGGACGTAAATATGTAGATGGTACTCAGTTTGATGGCTATAGCTACTATTTTGCGTTAGGTTATGAACCTTCTAAAAAACATAGTTTCCAATTTACCTTCACAGGGGCTCCACAATGGCATAACCAACGTAATATAAGTCCGCTAATTTCTGATTATCAGAAATATGGTTCAGAAGACAAACCCAACCGTCGCTATAATTCAGATTGGGGATACTTAAATGGTGAAGAACACACTATTAAGAAAAATGTTTATCACAAACCAGTAGCAATGCTCAATTGGGATTGGAATATCAATGAAAGTACTTCCCTTAGTACTGTAGTATATGCATCATTAGGACGTGGTATGGGAACAAGTTCATCGGGGGTGGCACATTCAATCTCTTCGAAAACTACTGCTAGTGGTACAACCACTTATTCACTTCAGAAAAACTATTTAAATTCTTTCCGTAAAGATGATGGACAGATAGATTTCGATAAAGTGGTGCGTTATAACAACGGAGAGACAGTAGATGATTTACTCCCTATGCAACACCCAAGAGAAGCAGGAAAGAACGTAACAATTGCTAATCCAGGTGGAGGTCGAGCTTTTACAGGTTATGGTGAAGGTTTTACCTTAAATGGCTCAGTAAACTCACACGACTGGTATGGTATCCTTACCAACCTGCAACACCAGATTAATAATCACTTCACTATTAATATGGGGCTTGATGGTCGTTATTACTATGGTTATCACTACCAAGTAGTAACTGATTTGTTGGGTAACGATAGTTATACTGATAATACACAAAATAACAACAAGAATTTGGCAACCCCTACCGTAATTCGTTCTGCGGTATCTACTAAGCCCTCTTGGAATCCTTTCCAGAAAGTAGAACCTCTTGAAAATCGTATAGGCTATAGTAGTGAAGGGGAAGTGAAATGGATGGGACTTTTCTCACAGTTAGAATACTCCGACGATCATTTTTCAGCTTTCTTACAAGGTTCTACCTCTATGCAGTCATACCAACGTATTGATAACTTTTTGAAAGATGGAGTTTCACGCGCCATAAGTACAAATCCTAATTCGGTAATGTATACTAAAACAGGTTTTAAAAACTTGATAGGTTATAATATCAAAGGAGGAGTGAATTATAATATCAACGAACAGCATAATGTGTATGCTAACATAGGATATTATTCTAAACAACCTTTCTTCAACGCTGTATATCCTAACAATCTAAACTATTTAAACCCTTCGCTTACCAATGAAAAGATATTTGGAGTAGAAGCTGGATATGGTTTTAAATCTAAGTTCTTCAGTGGTAATTTAAACCTTTATCACACTACTTGGAAAGATAGATTCCTTCGTCAAACTTACACTTTCGGAAGTTCTTCAGGAGGACGTGGCAGTAATACAGGCTATGCAAATATTTTGGGTGTTCAAGAAATACACAATGGGGTGGAAGTAGATTTCAAAGCTACTATTACTGATTACTTAAAACTAAATGGTATGTTCTCATTTGGTGACTGGTATTACAAAGGCGATGCTTCAGGAACTCTTTTGAATGAGAATGGTAATGCTATAGACTTACAAGGAAATGAGGTGCCTGTTGGTAGGGCTGCAGAGCTCAAACTATACTTAGATAAAGCAAAGGTAGGACAAACAGCTCAAACAACAGCTTCTTTGGGATTAACTGTGCTACCCGTGAAGAATTTGAATTTTGATATCGATTGGCGCTATATAGATAACCTATATGCTAATTTGAATATTGGTACTTTTTCTGAAAAAACAGTAGCCGAAAAAGGAGCTATAAAATTACCTGCTTATCATTTGTTTGACCTTTCTGCTTTTTATAGATGGCAACTTACTGATAAGCAACGTCTCACTTTCTCAGCTCACGCCTATAACCTATTAGATACTTATTACATCGCTGAATCATATACAAGTATTCACACCACTGATAGTAGTAAAACTTACCAAGGTATCGATGTGAGAAACCAAGTGTACTTTGGTGAAGGTCGTACCTTTAGCTTCGGCGTACGCTACAACTTCTAATAAGTTGAAAAATAAAATATAAGAACTCAAAAGGCTACCCGAGTAGGGTAGCCTTTTTTAATTAACAAATTAGCAGATTGACAATTTTTTCGTACCTTTGCGCCATTCTAAATTATCAATTCTTAATTATTCATTGTAAGATATGTTACGATTTGCAAAAGAATATAAATCTATTTATGAAATCTTTGAGACTTATATGCACTCATCAGACTATGAAGATATTGACTTCGTGTTTGATGTAGTGAACTACTTTCGTCGTAAAAGTAAAAATAAAAAGTCTCCTCTCAATATCGATGAACTCATCACTGAAATCAAACACAAACCCGATAGCATCGCTTTCTTCAAGGAAAAACTTCATAACGTATTTGCTAATAAACAAAAAGTAATTCTTTTTACTGATGCTGGTCTGCTGAATAGTGTTTCTTTCTTCAAAGAATTGCGTTGTCGTATCAGTCGTCAGCTTTTGCCCGACCAGCCTTCGGAAGAGAATATACAATACGTACTCAACCAACTCTTCTACCGTCCTTCCGATGTGAAATGGGTACATCAAATTCCTTTAGATAACTGGAAAGAACTCTTTGAAATTCTTGCTGTATCTACTTTCTATGAGGATAGTGAGAGCAAAACTACTTCCAAGCAAATTCTTTTGGCAATAATGATTCTCTCCCAACGTATGGGAGGACTCGCCTTGCAAACTGATGTGCGCCGTATGGTGCCTGAATATGCTCACCTCAATAGTCCCTTTATTGCTCTCGACGATGAGCTGAACAATCTTGCACGTACTCTTTCCAAGGAAGATAAACCTTATCTATATATACAAGACCACGAACTCGATTATAAACAGCTGAATATCCTAGCTGGTCAGTGCGAGGATTTCGTAAACAAAGCTGATGCCAATACTTCTAAATATGGGGTGACGTTCAGTGTGAACCAAACTCTTTTGCTCATTCGTCAGCAAATAAAACGCATCAAGCGACTTTATAACTACCTGTTTATAGAAAAAGAAGCTGATAAATGTGAAAAAACAATTGCCTTCTACTTAGATATGGTGAAAACTAATTCTAAGAAGAACAATATTCGAAAGCTGATAGATGATAGTGTTTATAACATCACCTACGAGATTACGAACTATACCGGCAAGACCGGTGAACACTATATTACTTCTACTACCGGTGAGTACTTCAAGATGCTTAAAACAGCTTTGTGGGGTGGCGTTATCGTGGGATTTATGTGTTTGGTAAAACTCTATATGTCGATGCAACCTGACCAAAGTGATTTTTTTCGTGCCCTAAACTACAGTTTTAACTACGCTATTGGTTTTGTGCTCATCTACCTTACAGGGTCTACTTTGGCTACCAAGCAACCTGCGATGACGGCTTCTACGATTGCTAAGACTTTAGAGAGCCTCAGCGACAACGATAACAATAAAGAAAAACAGAAACACTACACCGAATTCTCAGCACTCTTCACGCGTTTGTTCCGTTCGCAGTTCATTGCCTTTGTGGGCAACGTGTTTGGTGCTTTCCCTGTGTCTATGCTTTTGGCGATAGGAATGAGTTATCTCAGTGGTTATAATATCGCTACCAAAAAGAGTTTACATCTCTTGGAAGACCTGAATATATGGCACACTCCCGTATTCTTGCACGCTTGTATTGCAGGGATATTTCTGTTCTTATCGGGTATTATAGCAGGCAACGTAGCTAGTGTAAACAACTTTAACAACTTCTATTATCGTCTTTCCGAACACCCCTTTCTTAAAGGCTTCTTTGGTAAAGTACGTATGCAACGCGTTGCTAACTGGATGCAACAAAAGTGGCCGAGTGTCGTCTCAAATATTTGGTTTGGAGTCTTTATGGGAAGTGCGTGGGCAATAGGTCATTTCTTCGGTTTGCCCATCGATATACGCCACATTACCTTTGCCAGTGGTAATTTAGCTTATGGCTTGTATGGTATGAATTTTATCATTAGCTTGGAGAATATCCTTTGGTGTATTTTAGGGATAGGCATCATCGGTTTAGGTAACTTTATTGTGAGTTTTGGTCTGTCGCTATGGATAGCCTTGCGTTCTCGTGAAGTACCTGCTTCTGAACTAAAATATTTAGGTCGTTGCGTATGGAGAGCCTTTAAAGCACATCCTAGAGCCTTTTTCTTTCCTGTAAAGGAGAAAGAATAAAAGAATGTTCAAATGAAACACATCAAAGAAAAATTAGCTGAACGTGAAGCTCACAATGCCTTACGCAGTCTCAAACAACGCCATTTTGCTATTGATTTCTACTCCAATGATTATATAGGATTCAGTACAAATTCTGAGATTACTAAACGCATCTCTCAATTACTCCCTCAGCAAACGGCACCTCACGGGGCTACAGGATCGCGATTGCTTTCGGGTAACTTGCCTATCTTTTCCGAAACCGAAAGCTATATAGCTCATTTTCATAACGCTGAAACAGCTCTTTTGTACAATTCGGGCTATGATGCCAATGTGGGATTCTTCTCCTGTATCGTAGGGCGAGGTGATATTATCTTATACGATAGTTACAGCCACGCTTCTATACGCGACGGTATTTCACTGAGTTTAGCCAATTCCTATAAGTTTAAACATAACGATTTAGACGATTTAGAAAAGCTCTTAAAAAAGTTTGCTACCCCTGATAAAACGGTGCTCATCGTTACTGAAACAGTTTTTTCAATGGACGGTGATAGTCCTGATTTGGTGCGTTTGGTAACATTAGCAAAGCAGTATGGCGCTTATATAGCGGTAGACGAAGCACACGCCATAGGAGTATTTGGCAAACACGGCTCTGGGTTGGTGCAAGCATTGGGGTTAGAAGAAGAAATCTTTGCCCGCATCGTTACCTTCGGGAAAGGCCTGGGAGCACACGGAGCTGCTGTCTTAGCTTCAAATGAGGTGATACAGTATTTAGTGAACTTTTCACGCTCTTTCATATACACTACCGCTATGAGTCCAGATAGTGTGGCAACTATTAGGGCAGGATATGAGACCTTACAGACAACTAAGTCAATAGAACAACTGCATCATAATATACAGTATTTTAAATCGCAAATTGCTAAATACAATATACAGGGTTTTATTCCTTCTGATTCGGCTATTCAAGCCATAGTAGTAGCAGGCAATGAACGAGTGAAAGCACTTGCCAAAGTACTACAAGCCCAAGGCATAGGTGTATTACCCATTTTAGCGCCCACCGTGCCTGCGGGACAAGAACGGTTGAGAATATGCTTGCACAGTTTTAATACCGAACAAGAAATCGAAAAATTAATGAGCCAATTAGCCGATTTTTCAATTATCTGATTAAGAAAGCGAACTTTACCAAAGTTTTTTAATTGCCTGTCGTGCTACGACTCGTCATTATAGTATTGTGGTATTATCAAAGCTGAACCCATTTAGCAAGTCTGTGGTCTTCATACGTTTTTTAGCAGGTAATTGCAATTCTAATAGCTGTATATAACCATCTTTCACAGCTACACGTAGCCCTTTTTTATCTACTAAGAGTTCCCCAATAGGATATTGATGAGAGACAGGTTCGAAAAGAGCATCATATACTTTTACATTTAGCACTTCTCCTTTTTGTACAAACGCTGTCCACGCAGTAGGGTAGGGGCTCATTCCCCTCACTAAACGCTCTATTGTCACTCCTTCCGCTTGCCAATCTATCTTGCAGGTCTCTCTGTATATCTTAGGAGCTTCGGCAAAGGTTACTTCTTTGTTTTGTGGTTGGGTAGTGCAAGTCCCTTCTGCAATGCTATCTACGGTTTTTAGTACCAATTCAGCACCTTGCACCATTAGTTTGTCGTGTAAGGTGCCTGCTGTTTCGTGAGACTCAATAGGTGTAACCTCTTGTGCGATAATAGCTCCCGTATCAATCTTCTCGTCTATAAAGAAAGTCGTTACCCCTGTTTCCTTTTCCCCGTTGATAATTGCCCAGTTGATGGGAGCTGCTCCTCGATAGTTAGGCAAAAGAGAGGCGTGCAGATTGAATGTGCCGTATTTAGGCAATCGCCATACCACTTCGGGCAACATACGGAAGGCTACTACTATTTGCAAATCGGGTTGTAAGGCTTTCAGTGCATTTACAAAAGTTTCATCTTTTAGTTTTATGGGTTGTAACACCGGTATTCCTTTGCTTTTGGCATAGAGTTTTACGGGCGACTGGTGTAGCTTCTGTCCGCGTCCCGAAGGTTTATCGGCTACCGTTACTACACCTACTACGTTGTAATGGTTCTCTACTAATGCTTTTAGCGATGCCAACGCAAAGTCAGGTGTCCCCATAAATACAATTCTCATTTTATCACTTGTCATCTTTTTTACCTTTTACCTTATAATCTTTTAATTGTCTCAGAGGCTCATTTTCTTATTTCAGTTAAGCGATGAGCACGTTTTTAGCTCTGATTTATTTTGTGCAAAAATATAAAATTTGGTACTAATAGTAAAGTTTTTTGTAGTAAAACTTTTAATACGAGTTATTATTGATTGTTCTTTTGCCTCTTAGAGTTAAATAACATCAATTGAATATAACAAAATTCTATTTTTCATTCGCCTTTCCCGTCACTAATTCCCGATTTTCCGTCATACTTCCTTCCTAGTGCCTATGGCCCTAAGGCCTATACCTATTTCCCTCTTTCTTTCGCCTCGAAACCCCGTTTTTAACATTTTTATCATTGTTGTATCATAGTGTTAATCAACTTTTTATATACTCTTTCTATACCAATCGTCCAAGATTCGTATAAGCTTCCTATAAGCTCCCTATAAGCTAACCATACCCTCCTAACGACCATTTCTCACCAAAATCACTCTTAACTCACTTTCGAACTTCTCTGTTTTCTTCCGATAGCTCTAACCCTCTATCGCCCGTGTGACTCGCACCTCCCACCTGTCCGACCTCTGTCCTACAAGTCCGCCTCTGCTACTGCATTTCTTGTAGTTCGTGCCTCATTTACTCAGCACGGCATTCGTTTTTAAAATAATAGGCTTATACTTTATTAATAAACCACAAAAAAATAGTAGAGAATATTAGATGTTTTCTCTTTAGAAAGTCGCTTTTGCGGATTGCTCCCCTTCCTTTCGGGAAGGGGGAACGGGGGTTAGGTTTTTTAATACAAGCGCCCCATTTACTAAGTTCCAAATTTGCTAATTTGCCAATTAGTTTGTACTTTTGCACCAAATTATATTTACTCAACAGAAATAAAGCAAATGAATATATTACGATTTATCACCGCAGGTAGCGTAGACGACGGTAAAAGTACCCTTATAGGTCGATTGTTATACGATAGCAAAAGTATTTTAGCCGACCAGCTCGAAGCATTGGAACAACAATCAAAAAATAAGAACGACGATGGTATCGACCTCGCTATCATCACCGACGGGCTCCGTGCTGAACGCGAACAAGGGATTACTATCGATGTAGCCTACCGCTACTTTGCTACTCCCAAACGCAAATTTATCATCGCCGATGCTCCTGGTCATACCCAATACACCCGCAATATGATTACGGGGGCTTCTAATTCCGAGCTCATAATCATTTTGGTAGATGCTCGCAATGGCGTAACCGAACAAACTCGTCGCCACTCAATCATCGCCTCCCTGCTCAATATCCCAGAGGTAGTGGTAGCCGTAAACAAAATGGACTTGGTAGGTTATAGCGAAGAGGTGTTTAACAATATCAAGCAAGAGTACGAAGAGATTGCCAAACGTTTAGGATTGAAGAGCGTGCACTATTTCCCTATTTCGGCTTTTGTAGGCGATAATATCGTGAATACCACTGAGGCAATGCCTTGGTACAAAGGCAATTCGCTTTTAGACTTTTTGGAAACTGTAGAAATTAGCAAAGACAACTATGACCAACCTCGTTTTCAAGTGCAGTATGTAATACGTCCACAAACCGAAGCTTTACACGATTACCGCGGTTATGCAGGAGAAGTCATTTCGGGCACTTATCGCAAAGGTGATGCGATAATAGTAGAACCAGAAGGTATTACTACAAAACTCAGTAAGATAGAGTATAACGGCGAAGAAGTTGCAGAAGCAAAGGCAGGTGACCCAGTAGTACTACATATCGAAGACGATATCGATATTTCTCGTGGCGACTACTTTGCCAAACAAGGAGCAGAGCCTCAGCAAGGGCAAGATATCGAGGCTATTGTATGCTGGATGGATAAACGCGAATTGCGCGAAGGTAATAAATACTTGTTGCAACAGCGTAGTAAACTTGTAAAAGCAATTGTGAAGGAAATAGAGTATAAAATAGATGTCAATACCCTCAACCAAACTGAAGGCGTAGAAAGTGTAAAACTCAATGAAATCGCAAAAATCCGACTCAAAACGGCTTCCCCATTAGTATACGATGCTTTCCAAAGCAATCCTCCAATGGGTAGTGCTATCCTCATCGATGAGACCAGCAACGCTACCGTAGGAGCTGTGATGATATATTAATGCGTTTATTTTTCTGTTTTATTTCACAATAATCCAAGTGAAAAAACTTAAAGTATATATAAATAACATTAAATAATGTTAAAAAAGAGATACTTGCATATATTATACATATATTTGCATCAAAATAACATATAAAAAAAATCAAGTTTATGACAGGTAAAGAATTACAAGAATCAGTTAACAAGCTCTGCTTAGATATGAAAGCTAATTTGCCAGGCTTCATCTTTTGTGGAATTCTTAATTGCGCTGATGGAACTATCATAGGAAGTTCTGCAGCTAATCCAGAAATTTCAAAAATTGCAAAC
The DNA here is from genome assembly GCF_000318255.2 of Capnocytophaga sp. oral taxon 380 str. F0488. Classification (NCBI taxonomy): domain Bacteria; kingdom Pseudomonadati; phylum Bacteroidota; class Flavobacteriia; order Flavobacteriales; family Flavobacteriaceae; genus Capnocytophaga; species Capnocytophaga sp. oral taxon 380. The sequence continues at coordinate 71,163 of NZ_KB291241.1, read as the reverse complement.
GAAGTCTCTCCCTTTTTCTCAACTATTGTAGAGCAAGTGAAAAAAGTGGTTACTTCAAGTGAATCATTGGGAGTTAAAGAAACACATAGTATTCTTATCGAAACTGATAAAGTTACTAATGTGATTGGGATTTCAAATTCAGGGAAGTATTTTATTCTCTTAGCCTTAGATAGAGCCAAAGCTAATATAGCAATAGCTAGAACTTTAGTTGAAAGAAGCAGATCCCTTGCAGGGGTATTAGACGAACACCTCTAAAAAATAGATATTAAATAATATCTTCAGAGCACAAATTTGGGCACTCCGAATTTGTGCTTTTTTGTTTTTACAATATCTGGTACATTCTATCTAAAGTGAAACAACAAGCTCAAATAAGCTTCTTTTTTAGTATGCGATGCTTCCAAGAGGCATTATATTCTCATTGATGAAAACAGCAATATCGTAGAACTATAATGATGAGCTTATAATGAAATCTTATTAAAAGTTTTATATTTGATTAGTATAAAAAAGAGCACAAAACAGATTGTCTGCTTTGTGCTCTTTATAATTTTTTCTGTTAAAAAAAACACTAAAAAAAGTCGTCTAATAGTGTCCCAAACTCTCTTTTGCACTTGTAAAGTAAAGCTCTCGAGATACCAACGTTTGATTTAGCTCTATCTAAAGCAGTAATAGAAAAGAACTTTCCTAAAGCTGAAATCATCAACATAAACGTGATTTTGTCTGTTTCAATAAGGATATAATCTAACTCCGACTTTCCTAAAGCGTCATTGCTATCTACTACTTTCTTTACTTGATCAATAATAGTAAGATGAAAGGCAGAACCTTGTTCAACTATTTTTGAAGCTTCTTCATTGGCAGAAGCTTTGCTTAAGATAGAACCATCAGAACTGCTCAAAATTCCATAGAAGAGGAATCCTGGCATTTCTGCTTTCATTTCTTGACAGTGAGCATCAAGCATTTGCTGTAGCTGTGCACCAGTTAGTTGTGTATTTACTTCTGTTTTTGCATCTGTACTTTTTGGCTGTAATACTGTATCTGTCATAATTTATGATAATTTAATGAGGGCAAAGATATGTATTATTTTTTAATAAAAAGAAATTTTTTATAAAAATCTTTTTTCTATTTTTTTGAATAAATATAAAATCTAATGTTAATACAAAGAAAATCAATAGTTAACACTGTAATAAAGTTATTGTTCAAAAGTATGAAATACTGCAGAATTATTTCTGTAAAATGAAAAATACTACAAGTATAAAACGATATAAACTATTTCATATAAAGAAATTTAGGCGTCAAACTTCTTTTTTTATATGAATATATAGGATTATTTAATTTATTGTTGTATCTTTGTCCAAGTTTTTTACGATAAAAATTACTATTAAACACAAAGTAAATATGAAAATAAAGCTTTGTAATAGAATGAATATTATTTTATCTTTAAAGTATATAACACAAATATATGATAACACATAAATTAACCTCAGAACAAGCAATGGCACTCGAAAATCAGTACGGTGCCCATAACTATCACCCACTACCCGTCGTACTCTGCAAAGGACAAGGGGTATATGTGTGGGACATCGAAGGCAAACGCTACTACGATTTCCTTTCGTCTTACTCTGCCGTAAACCAAGGTCACTGCCACCCACGTATCATCAAAGCGCTTACTGACCAAGCACAAACTCTTACACTCACTTCTCGCGCTTTCTACAACGATAAGCTCGGAGTGTATGAAAAGTACGTAACCGAGTATTTTGGCTTCGAGAAAGTCCTCCCGATGAACACAGGGGCTGAAGCGGTAGAAACAGCTATTAAAATATGTCGCAAATGGGCGTACGAACAGAAAGGGGTGCCTGAAAGTGCTGCCATCATCATCGTATGCGACCAGAACTTCCACGGGCGTACCACTACAGTTGTATCTTTTTCATCTGATAAAAATGCGCGTAAGAACTTTGGACCTTATACACCTGGTTTTGTTTCCATTCCTTACAACGATTTAGTCGCATTGGAACAAGTTCTTGCTGATAATAAAGCAACAGTAGCAGGCTTTTTAGTAGAACCTATACAAGGTGAAGCTGGTGTATACGTTCCTTCTGAGGGGTATCTAAGCGGAGCAAAAGCCTTATGCGAAAAGTATAATGCACTCTTTATCGCCGATGAGGTACAAACAGGAGTAGCGCGTACCGGAAAACGTTTGGCAGTAGATCACGAGAATGTAAAACCTGATATATTGGTACTGGGGAAAGCTCTTAGTGGTGGGGTGTATCCCGTGAGTGCTGTCCTTGCCGATGACCGTATTATGCACGTGATTAAAGCTGGGCAACACGGTAGTACTTTTGGAGGCAATCCTTTGGCAGCAGCCGTAGCGATTGAAGCCTTACAGGTAGTAAAAGATGAGCATTTGGCTGAAAATGCCGCTCGTTTGGGTGAGATTTTTCGCAAAGAAATCGGCGACTATATCAAAACCTCAAAAATAGCCACCTTAGTACGTGGTAAAGGACTCCTAAATGCGGTGGTTATCAACGATACAGAAGAGAGTGACACTGCTTGGAATATCTGCCTAAAGATGCGCGATAATGGGTTGCTCGCTAAACCTACTCACGGCAATATCATTAGATTTGCTCCGCCATTGGTAATGAATGAAACGGAATTAAGAGAGTGTATTGCTATTATTATCAATGCTTTAAAAGCGTTTGAAAAGTAATACGCTATATTGCATACAGATAGAAAGCTACCTAAAATATCAGGTAGCTTTTTATTTATACAGAAATATTTTGTACATTTGCCCCATAGGAACAAATTTCATTTTATAAAAGAAAAAATTATGTATAATTTATTAAAAGGAAAAAGAGGTATCATCTTTGGTGCCTTAGACGAAAATTCTATCGCTTGGAAAACAGCAGAACGTGTACACGAAGAAGGTGGTAAGTTTGTACTTACCAATGCTCCCGTAGCAATGCGTATGGGACAAATAAAAAACTTAGCCGAAAAAACAGGCTCTGAAATTATTCCTGCCGATGCTACCAATATGGACGATCTCCAAAACTTGGTAACTAAAGCTATGGAGATTTTAGGAGGTAAGTTGGATTTTGTGTTGCACTCTATCGGTATGTCGGTAAATGTGCGCAAAAACATTCCTTATACCGAGTCTAACTATGTGAACACCGAAAAAGGTTGGGACGTTTCAGCGCTTTCTTTTCACAAAGTATGTCAAGTGCTTTATAAGAACGATGCAATGAACGAGTGGGGTAGTATTGTTGCCCTTACTTATATGGCAGCACAACGCACCTTCCCTGATTATAACGATATGGCTGATAATAAAGCCTACTTAGAATCTATTGCGCGTAGTTTTGGCTATTTCTTTGGTAAAGACAAGAAAGTGCGAGTGAATACCATTTCACAATCACCTACCGCTACTACTGCAGGACAAGGCGTAAAAGGTTTTGACGGTTTTATTGCCTACGCCGATGCTATGTCACCACTGGGCAATGCCACCGCTCAAGATTGTGCTAATTATACGGTATCTCTCTTCTCCGATCTTACTCGCAAAGTAACGATGCAAAACCTTTTCCACGATGGAGGCTTCTCTAATACTGGTGTAAGCAACGAAGTAATTGAGCGATTTACTAAGTAGTAGTTAGAAATTTGGTTGTTAGTAGTTAGAAAACTAACGGCTAATAACTACTGACTAATAACTAATGAAATGAAGTATCTTTTCATTTATTTAGTGCGCTTTTATCAAGTAGCCATTTCGCCACTCAAGCCTCCTACGTGCAGGTATACCCCTACCTGCTCGCAATACACTTTAGAAGCCTTGCAAAAGTACGGTTTTTTTAAAGGAGGCTGGTTGGCTATTAAGCGTATATGCAGTTGCCACCCTTGGGGAGGCAGTGGCTATGACCCCGTACCTTAAATAAACAATAAAAATGCTTTGGGAAAACTTACTTTCTCTTAATAAATATGGTGATACCAGTCTTCGTTTGCGAAAAAATGAAGATGAAACACGGCTCAGTTTTGATATGGATTATGACCGTGTGGTCTTTTCAAGTGCTTTTCGTAGCTTGCAAGACAAAACACAAGTAATTCCACTTTCAAAAACAAGTTTTGTACACACACGTCTTACACATAGTATTGAGGTGTCGGTAGTGGGGCGTAGTTTGGGGCGTGCTGTGGGTAAACACGTGCTCACCAAATATCCTCACTTGTGCGAATTGGGTTACCAAACAAACGATTTTGGAGCCATTATTGCAGCAGCTGCGGTAGCACACGATATTGGTAATCCACCTTTTGGACACAGTGGTGAAAAGGCTATAGGAGAGTTTTTTCAATTCAAAAAAGGAACTGCTATCAAACATTTACTCACAGAAGCCGAGTATGCTGATTTGTGTAGTTTTGAAGGGAATGCTAATGGCTTTAGAATTCTTAATGAAACACGTTTGGGGGCAGAGGGAGGCTTACGGCTTACTTATGCTACCTTAGGAGCTTTTACTAAGTATCCTAAAGAATCACTACCTGTACGTCCTACTGACCGTATAGCTGATAAGAAATATGGTTTTTTTCAAGGCGATAAAAAATTCTTCAAAGAGGTGGCTGAAACTTTAGGACTAAAATCTAATAGTGTAAATGGTGAATTGCGTTATGCACGTCATCCCTTAGCTTTCTTGGTAGAGGCAGCCGACGATATCTGTTATACTATTATAGACTTTGAAGACGGTATCAACTTAGGGCTTATAAGCGAAGATGTAGCCTTAGAGTATTTAGGTGGTATCATCTCAGATAAGATAAATACTCATAAATATAGCAAACTACAAACTAAAGAAGAACGTATTGCTTATTTACGTGCAGTTGCTATAGGCGCTTTGATACAAGATGCTACCGACATCTTCTTGCAAAATGAAGATGCAATCTTGGCAGGAGAATTTCACCAGTCGCTTTTATATGATAGTAAATATCGCCACCAAATCACTGATGTAATAGATTGTAGTGTGGAACGTATATATCAATCCGATGAGGTAGTAGAAAAAGAAGTATCGGGTTATGTGGTTTTACAACATTTATTAGATATCTTTTTTACGGCTATTATCAATCAAGAAAACGGACGTGAGACATCATTTGATAAACTTTTGCTTAAAAAGTTACCTGAAAAGTATCGCAAAAATGGCTCGTTATATGACAAGGTGATGGGCATTACTTGTTATATTACAAGCCTTACCGATAGTAATGCAGTGGAATTACATCTAAAAACAGCCAATACAACCTTTAATATCTAATACTTTAATATGTTTATTATCAGATATATTATAAAGAAAGATTAAAAAAAGTTAAAAAAAACGCTCTAAAAATTTGCAAGTAATAAAAAAAGTAGTACCTTTGCAACCGCAATGAAGAAATGAATTGCACAAATTTACTGAAGGTCTGGTAGTTCAGCTGGTTAGAATACATGCCTGTCACGCATGGGGTCGCGGGTTCGAGTCCCGTCCAGACCGCTTCATAAGATTTAGTTGTGTTGTTTTGTGTAAATATTTTTACACGGGTTTATAGTAAACCAATGAAAGCTTTCCTTTCTCCAAGGAGAGCTTTTCTTTTTAAGTGAGATAGAATATAATTTCCCTTAATTCTCTAATAATAAAAAGCTACTTATAAACTTTATAGGTAGCTTTTTAGAATTTTAATTATTAATCTAATCCTCGTGTTCTTCTAAATAAGCTTTTCTTACCTTCTTAAACAGCTCCGATGAATACACAAAGTCAGTAACAGCTTCGTTATCGGTGCGGAAAATAGTTTCTTTAGAGCCTTCCCATTCTTTATAACCATTTTTTAGGAATACAATCTTAGCCCCTATTTCCATTACTGAGTTCATATCGTGAGTATTGATTACGGTGGTGATGTTAAACTCTTCAGTAATTTCCTGAATAAGGTTGTCTATTACGATAGAGGTCTTAGGGTCTAGTCCTGAGTTAGGTTCATCACAAAACAGATAGTTGGGTTGGTTTACAATCGCACGAGCAATAGCAACCCTTTTCTGCATACCTCCAGAAATTTCTGATGGTAATTTATCATCAGCATTTACTAAGTTTACACGGCTCAATACTATATTAGCACGCTCACGTATTTCTTCAGGTGTTTTCTGAGAAAACATCTTCAAAGGGAACATCACATTCTCGAGCACTGTCATAGAGTCGAATAAAGCGCTCCCTTGGAATACCATTCCCATTTTTTGACGCAAGGCTACTCGTTCTTTGCGTTTCATATCAGCATACTTCACTCCATCGTAAATAATGTCGCCTGAATCAGGGGTAAAAAGACCTAAAAGTGATTTGAGAAACACAGTTTTACCTGAACCACTTTGCCCGATAATCAGATTCGTTTTACCTTTTTCAAAAGTAGTAGAAATACCTTTGAGCACTTCAGTTCCGTTAAAAGATTTATGTAAATTTTCTACTTGTATCATATTTCTGCTGAAGCTACCACTGCCTCTTTGTTTATTTTCTTCACCAAGCCTTGTAGCACTTTGCCAGGTCCTACTTCAATAAATTCGGTAGCACCATCAGCAATCATCTGTTGTACACTTTGTGTCCATTTCACAGGAGCAGTAAGTTGCTTGATGAGGTTCTTTTTAATGTTAGCTTCATTGCTTACAGCCGTAGTAGTTACATTTTGGTATACTGGACAAAGCGGTTTATGGAAAGTCGTTTGCTCAATCGCTGCTGCCAATTCTTCTTCGGCAGGTTTCATCAGTACTGAGTGAAAAGCTCCGCCTACAGGCAATACAAGAGCACGCTTAGCTCCTGCTTCTTTCATCTTTTCGCAAGCTGCTTCTACAGCTTTGAGTTCACCTGAAATCACCAACTGACCTGGGCAATTATAGTTGGCAGGGGTTACAATTCCGTCAACTGTTGCACAAAGTTCTTCAACCTTACTATCGTCTAAGCCTAATACGGCAGCCATTGTACCAGGTTGTAATTCGCAAGCCTTTTGCATAGCGGTAGCACGTTTGGCTACTAATTGCAAACCATCTTCAAATGAGAGGGCTTCATTGGCTACTAAAGCAGAAAATTCACCTAATGAATGTCCTGCAACCATTTGAGGAGCAAAATTTTTACCGAGTACTTTGCTAAGGATTACTGAGTGCAAGAAGATAGCAGGCTGGGTAACTTTGGTTTGTTTGAGGTCTTCATCAGTACCGCTGAACATTATATCAGTAATGGAGAAGCCGAGAATGCCATTAGCTACTTCAAAAAGAGCTTTGGCTTCAGCAGATTTTTCGTATAAATCAAGCCCCATACCTACAAATTGGGCTCCTTGACCTGGGAAGATGTATGCTTTCATTTATTTTTATTTTTATAAGATTGAAAGTACAAAGATATTACTTTTCTATAAGAATGCCAAATATTTGCGTCAAAATATCTTTAGCGACTTCTTCTTTAGTTTTTAAAGGAAAACTGATTTGTGTTTTTTTAGTAATAAAAGTAACTTTATTGGTATCAGTACCAAAGCCTGCGCCTGCATCGCGCAAGGAGTTGAGTACAATAGCATCTAAATTCTTTTTCTCCAATTTGGTTTGGGCATTGGCAACTTCATTTTCAGTCTCTAAGGCAAAACCTATAAGCGTCTGAGTAGTTTTGATTTTTCCTAAAGATGCCAATATATCGACGGTAGGCACTAAGGTTAGACTGAGATTACCGCCTTTCTTTTTAATTTTTTCGGAGGCTACAGTTTCAGGCGTATAGTCAGCCACAGCAGCGGCAAGGATAGCGATATCACAAGTAGGGAATTCGGTTACAGCAGCTTCGTACATTTGCTGAGCGCTTACCACCCGATGCAAGTGAATTTGTGAGTGAATATTCTTTTCAGTAGAGGAACCTAATATTAAATGTACCTCAGCTCCTTGTCGTACGGCTTCATTAGCAAGGGCAATCCCCATTTTGCCAGAAGAAAAGTTTCCTATAAAACGTACGGGGTCGATTGCCTCGTAAGTAGGACCTGCAGTAATGAGAATTTTTTTACCTTTAAAAGGAAGATTTTCGGTAAGTGCATTCTCTAAAAACAGCACTATATCTTCGGGTTCAGCCATACGTCCTTGTCCTACAAGTCCGCTAGCGAGTTCGCCATAAGTTGCGGGAATGATATGATTACCAAAAGACTTTAATTTAATTAAATTCTCGGTAACCGTAGGGTGGGCATACATATCCAAATCCATTGCAGGAGCGATGAATACCGGTGCTTTAGCAGAGAAATAGGTAGCCAACAGTAAGTTATCACATACACCGTGAGCCATTTTAGCAATGGTATTAGCCGTAGCAGGAGCGATGAGCATTGCATCTGCCCATAGAGCTAACTCTACGTGGCTATGCCAATTGCCCTCAGGAGAGGAAAAATTTGTTAGCACAGGGTTTTTAGATACTGTACTGAGGGTAAGAGGTGTTACAAACTCTTTTGCATTCTCAGTGAGAATTACCTTTACATTGTGCTCCTTTTTGGTGAGTAAGCGTACTAATTGAGGTGTCTTATAAGCCGCTATACCCGCAGTAATACCAAGTACGATATTCATAATTCAGAAATATAATTAGAAAAAGGCTCTAAACGGCAAGCAAACGCTTACTGCTTAAAGCCTAACAAATAATCTATAAATACCCAATTCTATTCGGCTTCACGGTAATAAATCTTACCTTCAAGCCATTCTTTTACAGCAATAGCTTGTGGTTTAGGTAAGCGCTCATAAAAGCGAGATACCTCTATTTGCTCTTTATTCTCAAAGATTTCCTCCAAGCTATCATTATTAGTAGCGAAAGCCTCTAATTTTTCTACTAATTCCTTTTTAATTTCGGCATTTATTTGGTTAGCTCTTTTAGCAATAATAGAGATAGCTTCATAAATATTACCCGTAGGTGCTTCTATAGCCGATTTGTTATAAGTAACAGTAGTGGTAGGAGCATCTATTTTCTTAAAATCCATAATGTAATGATATTATTTTTGTGATATAAAACTTTTTAATGATGTGTTTATTTTTGTAAGCATATTCTCTGCTTCCTTCTTGTATTTAGTTTCAGGGTAGGCACGCAATAAGTTGTCGTAAGCTTCTTTAGCAGTATTGAGGCGCTCTTCTTTCTTAGTTTCTATACTGTTGATAGCCCACTCGTAAGCTGAATGCAAACGCGTGTATAACGCATCTTCTCTAAAGACACTACCTGGGTTATTGGTCAAAAAGTTGTCTAACGACTTCATTGCTGCTTGATAGTCGCGTATTTGGTCGTATTGTTTAGCTATTTCAAACTCTTTTTTCTCTAAGCGAGTTACTAAGTCTAAGGCTAACTCGTTAGCTTCTTTAGCATATTCACTATCAGAGTATCTATCCAAAAAGTACTGTAATTTCTCAAGAGCCTGATAAGTATAAGTTTGGTCTACACTATATTTAGGAGTTTCCAAGTAAAGCGATTTTGCTTCTAGGAAAGCCGACTCTGTAGCTTTTTCGCTACGAGGATATAATTTCTGAAGTCGTTCAAACTGATAAGACGCCAAACTGTATTGTTTTAGCTGATAGTAAGAATCTCCAAACATATAATAAATACGTTCTCCTTGTGGCTTACCCGCATATTCTGAAGCTATTTGTTCAAAAAGGCGTGTCGCTTTTTTATATTTTTTAGCCTTATAAAGCTTCTCAGCCTCAGTGTATTTTACGCTTCCTTCTTTTGATTTCAAGGCCTTTTGATACTCTCCACACGAAGTAAAGAGCACAGTCAGAAGACCGATGATGATATATTTTTTTATTAACATTCGGCAAAAGTAAAAAGTTTTTCTGATATAACAAAATTATGTGAGCATTCCTCCATCAACATTGAGCACTTGCCCTGTGATGTAAGCCGACATTTCAGAGGCTAAAAACACACAAGCGTTCGCTACGTCTTCGGGTTGTCCGCCACGTTTTAGAGGGATAGCATCACGCCAGCCTTGTACTACTTTTTCGTCAAGTACAGCCGTCATTTCGGTTTCTATAAAGCCTGGAGCGATAGCATTGCAACGAATATTTCGAGAACCTAACTCTAAGGCAATCGATTTGGTAAAGCCGATAATTCCCGCTTTAGAAGCTGCATAGTTTGACTGTCCAGCATTGCCTTTCAAGCCCACTACACTACTCATATTGATAATAGAACCTTTACGTTGTTTAAGCATAATGCGCTGTACCGCTTTGGTCATATTAAACACTGATTTGAGATTTACTTCTATTACCTTATCAAAATCTTCTTCACTAATGCGCATCAGTAGGTTGTCTTTGGTGATACCTGCGTTGTTTACTAGAATATCAACTGTGCCAAATTCGGCTACTACGGCATCTACAAACTCTTGCGACTGTGCGAAGTTAGAAGCATCGCTTTGGTAGCCTTTTACTTTCACACCTTTTGTAGCTAATTCTTTCTCTAATGCCATTGCAGCATCCACTGACGAACTGTATGAAAAAGCAATGTTTGCCCCGTGGGATGCAAATACTTTGGCTATACCACGCCCAATGCCTCTACTAGCACCAGTGATAATAGCTGTTTTCCCTTCTAATAATTTCATATTACTAATTGTTAATTATGAATTGTCAATTGTTTTCAACCGCCTATGCGCTTCACCTTAAAACCTTTTTCTTTGAGAAGTTGCATAATAGTGTCACGGTAATCACCTTGTATGAGGATAGTATCGTTTTTCACAGTTCCCCCTACGCCAAGGTACGTTTTGAGTTCTTTAGCCAAAATCTTAAAATCGGCTTCTGCGCCATTATAGCCCTCTATTACGGTTACGGGTTTTCCTTTGCGTTTTTCGTATTTGCATAGTAAAGGTTCATCCTGCAACCAAATATTAGAAGGAGCTTCTTGAGGTATCTCCTCTTCTATATGGTCAGGGAAAAGTGATTTTAACTGATCTCTTAAATCCATCACTATTTAGGTTGAGTGTAGCTGATACGCAATTTTACATCTTTTATAACAGTACCCAAAGGAGTAACCACTGCTGAAGATAGTATTTTGCCTTTTGTATTAGTGTCTCTCAAATATGCTCCTGAATTAGTGTTTTTTACATTAGAAGCTACTACTATTCCTAAAGGCACATTTGTCCCTATTTCATTAACCAGATTTAAAATATGATTGGTAATCCTCAATTGGTAAAAAGCTCCTTTTCCGTTTTCTTTTTGCAATTTTCCTAGATGATAGAGATATGAATAAGTAGACGAATCAGCATTTGATGTTGGGTCGTACTGATAATCTACAAGTACAGCTCCTGTTTGGGTGTTATAGATAAAGAGGCGTTCAGGCTCTTTTGTATAGCTTACTGAATTATCCACATATAACAATAAACTCGCATCGGTTACCATTAGTTTTTGCGACTTAATATTGGCAATATCTGTATTTGAGATAGTAATAGAAGCTGTTTGTCCTAAAGCTCCACTGAGATATATTTTACTGCTATCAGTTAAACTCTCTCCTGAATTGTTAAATAGATTTACTGTAATACCGTTCAGTGAAAGTTCATAACGATTTTTACGTGTTTCTGTAGTTGTAGAATTAGTTCCTGAAGTTTCATAGCTATATACAATCTCTATTTTTGCATTTGCCATATTTAGGAGCATCATTAAATCCTTTGAAAAGTTAGAAGCACTGACGCTTATCCCCTTAAAATATTTTTTAAATTCATTAGCGTTAGCAAGTTCGCTACTGCCTTCCTTGTTGATAATTTTTGTTTGGAAGAAATTTGTGCTTAGTGGAATACGCAACCCTGGTGCTAATACATCTTGTACTTTTTTACTCTCATCTTCACTTGTTTGTGGGTTGTCAAACTGATAGCGAGTAATAGCTTTATTACTGATAGTGTAAGTACTAGTAGTGTTAGACACAATAGAAGCACCTAAATTACTTGTAATATTAGTGTCGTTTGAATAATATATTTTAGCATTGAGATCCGTATCAATATCACTTAAAAAATAGTTCAGTTCTCTCACATTTACTTGAAAGCTCGCATCTCTATTCCCATAGATAGAATCTAACGTATATTCTACATTTTGAGAGTAAGAAGCGTTGCTATTAGAACTATTCGGATTGAAGAAAGGAATGTATAGATACGCTTCTGTAACGGTTTCGTTTTCCGATTTGTTCTCACTATTTTCAGAGGCTTGTGTTTTAGTTCCAAAAGTCGGATTAACAGCTGGTAATGTTACTTGTGCCACTATGGTAGCCGATTTGGTACCAAAGGGAACTTGGCTATACTGTCCTAATAGGTATCCTCCTAAACTGTTAGTTTGTACTGCACTTTCTTTTACTTGGCTTACCTGAATAGTAGCTGTAAATACATTAGTGTCAAAGTTAGGATTTTTTAGCAGTCCACCATCTATCTCGTTGAAATCATTACTTGAGCAAGCACTGAAAAGTGTTACTATAGTAGCAAAAAATAAAATCTTCTGTATGTTATTCATTCGTTTGTTATTTCTTTAATATTTTAGTGTAAAATTCGCGGTAAGAATCTTGGAAAGTTTCTTTATCGCTGTTGTAAAGTACAGGCTTTCTTAGATTTTTTAAGTAGGTTTGGAAATCCTCAGGCATATCTTCACTCACCACTACAACTCCATCTGAATACTTGATAGCGACACGCATCAAATTGTAATAAGTAGGATTTTTTAGCGGGTCTACTGTCTTTTTGCTAATACCATCAAAAGCCACTTTATTGATAAGCGTACTGTCCAAAGCCCCCTCATAATCACTATCGAATACTGAGGTAACAATCTTACTTTCTGAAAAGATAGGTTCATCTTTGTAATAGGTGCGCAAGTAAAGAGGCAACAAAGCCGATGCCCAACCGTGTATATGAATAATATCGGGTAACCAATTGAGCTTTTTAACAGTTTCTACAATACCTTTAGCAAAGAAAATACAACGCTCATCGTTGTCTGGGTACATATTGTTTTCCCCATCAAAGAGTGTGCCAGTGCGCCTGAAATATTCATCGTTGTCAATAAAATAAACCTGTATGCGCTCCTTAGGAATAGAAGCTACTTTAATAATCAGAGGTACATCAATATCATTGATAATAATATTCATCCCCGAAAGGCGTATCACCTCGTGCAACTGATGGCGTCGCTCATTGATATTACCAAACTTGGGCATAAAAATACGTATCTGCCCTCCATTGTTATTCACCATTCTCGGGGCTTCAAATGACATCTTTGCCAACTCGCTATAAGGCGAATAAGGCAACACTTCCGACGATACGTAGAGTACTTTTTTATCTTTCATAAAAAGTAATTAGTTATTTTAATTAGCTCTTAGAAGGCACAAAAGTACAAAAAATTATGCACATATCCATAATTTTATATAAGTTTGCACCCAAAAAAGATTTGATACCGATGATTTACACACACCAAAAGGAACTCCATAACCTGTTGGAAACCCTTAAAAATCAAGGAAAAACGATTGGTTTAGTACCCACTATGGGTGCTTTACACGACGGACATTTATCGCTCGTAAAAAAAGCTAAACAAGAGAATGATATAGCGGTAGTGAGCATTTTTGTGAACCCTACGCAGTTCAACAATCCTACCGATTTGCAGAAATACCCGCGCACCTTAGAAGCCGATGCCCAAAAGATTGCTCAGTTCAGTAAAGAGATACTCATTTATGCCCCTACCGTAGCCGATATTTATGGTGAAGAAGTAGTCGCTGAACCTTTTGACTTTGCAGGATTAGACAAAGTGATGGAAGGCACTTCTCGCCCTGGTCATTTCGATGGTGTAGGCACGATTGTTAAAAAACTTTTCGAGATTGTAATGCCCGATAGAGCTTATTTTGGTGAAAAAGATTACCAACAACTGCTTATTATTCAGCAAATGGTGCGACAAAAGGGCTTGCCAGTAACCATTGTTCCTTGCCCAATCGTGCGCAATGCCGATGGTTTGGCTCTCAGCTCCCGCAATGCTCTCCTCAGCGAGCCAATGAAACAGTGTGCTACCATTATTTACAGCACTCTACTCGCTGCCAAAGAACGTTTTGCTACTCATAGCCCTGCTGAAGTAGAAGCGTGGGTAAAAGAAGTCTTTGCTCAACAGCCCGACTTCACCTTAGAATATTTTACCATTACCGATGCGCATACTTTGCAACCTATTACCAAAAAAGAAGCAGGTAAAGACTACCGTGCTTTTATAGTAGTACACGCCGAGGGAGTAAGATTGATTGATAACCTTGCTTTTTAGGTAAAAAGTAATAAAAAACTTTGCCAAAACTCTAATTGTCTTTGGTGCTACGAGCTTTGGCAAAGTTATATATCTTGTAAATAGCTAATTGATTAATTTCCCTTCGTAACTATAAATACATTTTCTTTCTCTACTCCTATCACTTCGTGCTCTACATCTACGGGTATTTGATAGGTATCGAGGTCTTTGAGCACAATTTCTTCTCCATTGATAAGAAAACGTACAGTTCCTTTCACCATAATAAGGGTTGCAGGGATACTGGTAGTGTGTTTTTTCAGCACTCCTCCTTCACCTAAAGCTATGGCTACTTGTCTCACATTCTTGCCGTCTTTTACAAAATAGGTAGTTTGTTTATCATTCCGGAAAGTGAGCTTATCGGCTAAGTTTACTTTCTGTAACGATTTTACGTGTTCTACTGTTTTGCCATTCACAGCTGTAATGTTGTGCATTTTAAGAATGTCCTGTGCTTTGCCAGCGCGTATACCGCGACGGCAAAAGAGAACGATATTTTCTTTTCCTTTTAGTTCTTGCCATCGGGCACCCATCTCTTCCAAAGGAATATTAATGGCTCCTTCAGCAGTCCCCGCGGCATATTCTTTTGGAGTACGTACATCCACAAGGGTTACGTTGCTAGCGTTGATACGCTCAGCTAAAGTCTGTGCTTGCGCAGTTACACTACATAATATCAGTGTACTCATAGTGATTATAAATTTCATTTTTTATATTGTTTAAATGTACCAAGCAGTTAATCCGTGTATTGTTGCAGCAATTGAAGGTCCTATAATCATTGGTAATTCTTTTCTCTTAAAACCTATGATAGCATCTATTATTTGTATTGTCATTGCAGTTGATAAAATTATTTTAACTACTGTATTATCAATATTAGTTATGAATGGTACTATAGCAACAATCAAACCAAAAGGGACAGCTCGCGCAGCATACATCTGAGTGAAAAATCTTTCCCCTATACTAACCTCTTGCGATTTACTCATCCATTGAGGATAGAAAAGAACTAATATAGAAGAGATTATGCTTATTAATGATGCAAAAGCATTTAAAAATAATAAAACAATCATAAACTATTATTTAAGTTATTAGAATACTAATTATCACGACTTACAAAAATACGTAATTCACATAATCTTTACAAGATTTTATAAGTATTTTTGTTACTAAGGTCAGCAACGCTAAATCTCGGATTACAGTATTTTTCCTATTTTTAATATTTAACTATTACTCAAATTTCTTCACGTCTTTCTTTAGTATGCTATCGGTGTCTTGTGTACCAATAAACTTCATTCGTTCTTCTAAGTCGTTTCCATAGATGTTATTGATACGCGCAATCACACTGTTAAACGTTTGTCCTAATAGCGAAATATTGCTTTTAAGCTCTTCTTCTTTAAAATCTGGATTGTTCTTTACATTGTCAGCTAAAGCTTTTATCTGTGTTTGGAAAAGTCTAAGACGTGCCTTTACAGTAGGAACATTTATCTTTTCAGGGAAGGTAGCGTCATCGCTGAGTAATTCTCGTAAAGCATCTTCTATCTGCACCAACCAAAAGAATACTGAATAATAAGAGCTCTCTACTTCCGAATGTTCCCCCACAATCTTGTCTGAATACTGTCCTACTTTGTGAAAGTATTTAGCAGGAAGTTCTAAAACAGAACGATACAGAATTACATTGTCATTCTCTTTAGCATTCTCATCTAAGGAAAGTTTTATAGTGTAAGGAGCTGATTTTTTAGGTGAAAAAGTAATCTGATATCTGTTCCAATCGTCTTCTAGAGCAGTCTTTTTTACGTTGCTTGTCGAGGAGTTAAGTGTATCTAATGCAAAGGTTGCCGATAGTTCATCGCTGTTGGACTCTGAGAAATTTAGGTTTACTTTTGGATAGTTTACTTTTTTTAAAACTACAGAAAAAGTATAAGGAATGTTTGCTACCAAAAATCTACTCCATTGTAAAGAGGCTACCTCATTGTTCTTTTTCTTTTCAAACCTAAAAACAGTATCTTTCGAAGCCTCTGCGGGAGCTCGCCAATCACGTTCTACTAAGCTATTGATGTTTTCAGTTTTAGAGTTGATAGGGTACAGTCTACTATACACCAAGAGGCTATCGGGGTTTGAGAGCATTAAATCATCTGTGTTTTTAATCTTGGCAGGAGCCATCGAAACAATCACCTGCATCAGCGATTGAAAACTCTTCCAATGCTTCATATCCTCTTGAGCTTTAGGAGTAAGGTCTATCAATTTGAACTCCTCAAAGTCAATTGATTTAACTTTGTGCGCTTGCCTTGTTTTGTTAGTCTCTTTGTCGTCATTACACGAAATGAAACACGTTAATAGACTGAATAATATATAAAATCTGTACTTCATAACCTCTTGTATTACTGAAAACACCAAAGCCAGACTTACTTACATAAATCTGGCTATTAGTGATAAATCTAAAACCTAAATGACTATTTAGCTAACTTGTTAATATGTTTAGCTAAACTGCTCTTTAAATTCGCCGCTTTATTAGCGTGAATAATATTTCTCTTAGCAAGTTTATCAATCATCGAAACTACTTTAGGGAAAAGAGCTTTGGCTTCTTCTACATTTTCCAAAGCGCGTAGTTTTCTTACGGCGTTACGAGCCGTCTTGTGTTGATAACGATTGCGTAAACGAGCTGCTTCGTTTCTTCTGATTCTTTTTAATGCTGATTTATGGTTTGCCATTTTCCTTTATTAGTTTTATTTTTATCGCCGTACCTTTTCTTTTGAAGATACTTCTAATAGTTGCATTTAGTAGTCCGTAGGGGAATCGAACCCCTGTTACAAGGATGAAAACCTTGCGTCCTAACCCCTAGACGAACGGACCTTGAAAATTATTGTTTAATCCAAAAAACTTAATATATGCTTGTAGTCCGTAGGGGAATCGAACCCCTGTTACAAGGATGAAAACCTTGCGTCCTAACCCCTAGACGAACGGACCTTTCTGCTATTAAAGTACTACTTCTCCTCTAATGCGGTGGCAAAAGTACTACTTTTTTTTATACCTGCAATATTTTTGAACATTTTTTTTACTAAAACACTAAAATTATTTCTTAAGTGTCTTATAGTTAGTAGGTTGTTAATCTGTGTTTTTTCTATGTGAACAATTCTTTTTATTTAGCTGTTACAAATTTAGTAAAAACGTAAGTGTGTTTACACCATCGGCGTAATCCCATAGTTTAGGAGTCTGCGTTTGCCCGAAGGGTATTTCACCATCTATAAAATTATGACCTACTACACATTGTATCTTTTCTCTGTCGGTTGCTAATTTCTTTTTTAGGGCTTCTTTATTGGTGTAATATTCATAGAAAAGAGTAGCAATAGGTGAACCGTAATGTTCGTCTTCTTTCAGCAGTAAGAAACCGTTCTCGAGTAGTTTATACAAGCTCATTAGGTAAACGGCTTTGTTGTAGTCGTAGTTATTGGCGTATTTTTGTTCTTCAATAATGTCTTTATAGGGGTAGATAGCCTGAAATAATAGGTTGAAATCATAACCCTGGGGTACGAATAGTTTAGAAACACTTCGGCAACCCAAGCCGTAATACAGAAAGATGTCTTTACCTAAATCCTGCAATTCCTCAGGTGTTTCTTCACCTGTAAGTACGGCTACTGAATGGCGGTTTTTCCTTATAATATGGGGTTTCTTGCCAAAGTAATACTCAAAATAGCGTGCGGTATTATCGCTACCCGTAGCTATTACGGCATCGTATTCAGTTACTTTATCATCTGTAAAAGCTACCGCTTCTGCCCATTCAGTAGCAAAAGCCCTTATCTGTTTTATAAGGTAGGGAAGTAGTATGCCATCGTCACTGGAGAGCTTCACTATTGCCTTATGCCCTGCTACCAATACGCACAACAAATCGTGGAAGCCTACCAAAGGCAGATTACCAGCCATTATAATCAATATTTTTTTAGGCGAAGTAGTTTGTGGTAATTGATATTGCGACAGCCATTGTTGTACATTGTTTTCGCTGAGGGCTTCACTCCACGATTTAAAGGCAAATATTACATTAGCACGCGTAAACCAACTGTTCTGCTGTTCCGCTTCCTCAAATATATCGTTGAATTGTTCGGTTTTAGAAAGCAGTTCCCCTAACCGAACTAAGTTGTTTATATTTTGTTGCTTCATTACAAAGTATCTATTTTACCTTTTATCTTTTACCCTTTACCCTTTACCTTTTACTCACATACCTAACTGTGAGCCCTCGCTGGCTTTATCTTTTACCTTTTATCTTTTACCTTTTACCTAAAACGATGGTACTATCCCAATCCGTACACCAAACTTGGGATTACGCACCCCATTCACATCATTGAAATCGTTGCGCCATACGAAATCTACTCGTATAAAGCGAAAGTTTCCTAACCCTATGTTCTCAATCCCAAATCCGTATTCCCAATACAGTTTTTCAGGTGAATTGAATATAATATTGGTAATATTAGCTTGTTTGTTCTTGTCAGAGAGTGTTCCGTAAGCAAATCGCCCAAATATTAAACTCTTAAAGCGCGTTTTTTGCAAGAAAGGAATGCGGTTGAACAAGAAACCATCAAAATGATGCTCAAAATATCCATTGATATAGGTGTCGGTAATGAAATCGTAGTAATCTAAAAGCGCAAAAGTGTTAGGAGCTGATGAATACGATTGGTTTGCAGGAGTAGGGGTTAGTGCTATCAGAGGTGCTGTACCGAATACCTTCCCTGCTTCCACCGTAGCGTGGAAAATACCGTACCCGAAAAGCGGAATTGGTTTATAGAGTATCGTTTGTACTTTGTTGTAATCAAACTTACTGTTTAATACACCGTCTACGCCTTTGGAGTATTTAAGGGTATACATCGGGAAGAGCTTTTTGCCATAACGCTGTTCCACCCCATAGCCAAATACCTTTCTGTTGGGGGTAAAGGTAAATTGTGCCCCTGTATAAAAGTTGTCGTATTCGTGAATTTCCTCGCCTGTCTTGGGGTTTCGGTAGGCAATAAGGAAGTTCTCTTCGCTTGCTGAAGTGAGTTTTTGGTAAGTACCAAATACCGAAAACTGCAAGTTAGGCACAATATCATAGTTAATAACACCTTGTACTTTTCTGTTGCGGGTAAGATAATAGTTCTCACCACGTGCAATGATAAAGTTGGTAGTATTTTCAAAATCTAATTTGGTATCGTCGTGCATCACAAAGGTACCCAATTGCAAATTGTCGTTCTGATAGCCTGCTCCAAAGGTAATACGCGGACTGTGAGAGATAAGGTATTTACCACTGATACCGTATTTAAACTCTTTGTCTCTCACCCCATAAGCTCCGTATACATAGGTGCGGAAGCGGTCATCGGTAGAGAAGAACGAACGAAAGCCAGCTCTTAGCCGTAAACCCTCTACGTTGTTGCTCGAGAAAGTTTGCCAAAACCTGCCAAACTGCATATAATTGCCAATAGGAATATAGCCCGACGTCACAATATCGGTTACATCACCTATCATCTTGATGCGTTTATTGCTCCCCACTTCCCGAATCAGAACTTTCGTTTTAGTGAGGTCTGCCCCTCCTAAGGTATTTGCGTCCCAATAACTATCGTCTTTGTAAAACTGATTTTTTGCAACCTTTACTACCTGTTCGTCATAAAAATTAGCAGGTTTAGGCTTGTTGAGAACAATATCCGAAAAAGTGATGTAGTTCTTCACATACAATCCCTTTTCTTCGTCTTTCTTCGTCAGGAGCGTAAAGTCCCCTTCTTGTATCTCGCGTTCAGGAAGGTAAATGCTGTCGTTAGCAATGGTAAAGTATTTTTCAAAAGAAAGTCCACGTACTAAGTTGATATTCGTTTTAGCCGTAGTGCGCATCTGTATCGAACTCACTATATAAGTCTTAGTGTCTACTTCAAACTTACCCTCTAATGCTAAATCTTGGTCATCACGAGGAAAGAAGTTGATACGATAGAACGAGCGGTCGTCTCTCTGAATTGTATCGCTCAGCACGTACAGATATACGCCATAACCAAACTCCGCTAGCGGACTCACAAAGGGCTTGTTCAGTATCATATAAGTATTGTCGTAAATATCAAAATCGTCAAACGACTGACTTACACGTTCCAATCCAAATCCTTGTTGTACAATCCCTTGAGCACGTTCAGCTTCTATGTCCACTCGCTTTTTCCCCAACTGATTGTCGCCGTAAACCGTTTCTATCTTTTCAGTGAGATACATTGGCAGAGAGAAGGTCTCTTTGTATTTCTTCTCAGAAAGAATACGCCTGATAGTGTCATATTCCTTTCCTAAAGCCTTTTTTAAGAAGATGGTATCGAGGTTGTTCACCCCCAATTCCGTTGTACTGTGTTTTTTAAACTGATAAGCCGTGGCGTTTTGTAGTCCACGCTTCTTTTTATTCTTCCAAATACCTTGTAATACGGTATAGGCAGGGTTCTCTTTTTTAGAAAGTGCCTTAGTAGGTTTCGCTACAACTGTTACCTCTTCAAGCAATTCCCCTTCCACCAATACCACTACCAAATCCTTGGTGTTATCTTTGTCTAAATGTATTTTCCTAGCGTTGTATCCTATAAGTGAGACTTCTAATTCCTTTTGTCTTTTCTCCGAATACAGAGAAAACCGCCCTTGGTCGTCGGTATAAGCTCCAATGGTAGTTTTTGCAAAAATCACATTGGCATAAGCCACGGGGTTGCCGTTTTCATCAATCACTTTACCCGACACGTGTGTCTGCCCCCATACTTTTGTAAAACAGAGCATTAAACCGAATAGAAGGAGTAGTAAGAAGCGTTTTTTCATCGTATAAAATCACTTTTAAAATGCAAAGATATAAAAAATAATAAAAATAATATACAGAATGTTACTTTTCTAAAACCAAATCTACTGTATATTATTATAAACTCTTATTTTTTGTAGACCTGCCTTTCACGAAAATAAAACCCTCATTTTCCTTCTATTGTTCCTTTGTCATTTGTCTGTCACGTCCCTCTTCATTCGTCATTCGTCCCTCGTCATTACTTCCCTTTTTCGTCACTCGCCCCTCGTCCCTACTCCCCCTCTCCTTGGGAGAAGTCTCCGAATAGGAGAGTATGTTATTGGGGAGAGGATTCTTTTTCTTTCGTCTCGAAACCCTCTTTTTACCATTTTTAGCCTTGT